>CAYHFY010000067.1:0-2609 GCA_964356085.1 uncultured Candidatus Saccharibacteria bacterium | reverse complement strand
TCGGGCACACTCCCCCTCTATGTTTGCGGGGGCGCGGGGGGCGGGTACGCTCCATTAGGTTTCATCTACCACTTCGGGGGCGGGGGGGTCGAGCGCGCGGGGCCCTCGGAGCCGGCGCGCATCTCTGGCTTTAGCTCGCTTCCGACCGCCGGGTCGCTCTTCAGCATCGTGAAGACTAAGAAAGAGGCCGAGACCCTCGCCGGAAAGTCTGACTTCCCCGGGAAATCAGACTTTCCGGCGAGGAGTGCCGCGGCCGAGGGTATTACTGAACTCCCGCTCATCATAAAGGCGGACGTTGCCGGCTCTATCGACGCCATCGCTCACGAGCTCGAGAAGATAACCCATGAGCGTGGTGCCGTCCGTATCGTCTCCACAGGCGTCGGAAGCGTCTCGGAAACCGACGTGAAGACCGCAAACGCCTCGGGCGGCGTTATCATCGCGTTTAATGCCGGAACGGACGCTATCGCGCGCGACCTCGCGGAGCGCGAAAGCGTCGCTATCGAATCTTTTTCCATCATCTACGAGCTGTCGGCACGGGTCGCGGAGCTTCTCGAGGGGCGCGTACCCGCCCTCGCTATAGAGAAGGAGCTCGGGCGCGCGACGGTGCTGAAGACCTTCTCTTCCGGCGCGAAGAAGCAGGTGCTCGGTGCGCGCTACGTATCCGGCGTTCTCTCCGTCGGCGACCGCATGAAGATATTGCGGAAGGGTGAGGAAATAGCGCGAGGCAGTATTAAGAATCTCCAGCAGGCGCGCGCAGACGTGAAAGAGATAAAGACCGAGGGCGACTTCGGCACCGAGGTGGAGTGCCGCGAGAACTCCGTCTACGGCGACGAGATCGTCGCCTTCGCCGCCGCCGTATGACCCCCGACAGGAAAAGCCGCAGTCCGCGCCGAGAGAGCGAGCGCGCTACCGAGATCATCGCGCACGAAGCGGCGATGTTTATCGCCCGCGAGGCCGGTACGGAGTCGCTCATCACCGTCATCCGCGCCGAGAGCACGGCACACGGCGAGCGCGTGCTGGTCTTTGTAAGCGTCTTCCCCGAGGAGAAGGCGCGAGCGGCGCTCGCCTTCCTCGAGCGACAGCGCGAGGCGTTTTCAAACCATTTAAAAACGCATGCGCGCCTGCGCCTCCCGCGCGTCGACTTCCTGCTCGATAATCGGGAACAATCTCTTTCGGATACGGGCGCGCGGTAGTATCATCAACAGACGGCCCGGTGGCGAAGTGGTAACGCGACGGTCTGCAAAACCGTTATGCGCGGGTTCAATTCCCGCCCGGGCCTCACGCATGATAAAAGTGTAGAATGCAGAGAGTTGTCGAGGTGGCGGAATTGGTAGACGCACAGGACTTAAAATCCTGAGAGGGCCTAAAAACCTTCATGTGGGTTCGATTCCCACCCTCGGCACTATCGGAGATTCGTGAGCAGGCGCGCGTAGCGCGGGTCTTCGCCGTGCAGGACTTCGCGATACTTCTTCTTTAATGCGGAGGTGACGGCCCCCGTCTCTCCGTTGCTGATAGTCCGTTTGTCGATCTCCTTGACCGGAGAGATAAAGGCGGATGTGCCCGAGGCGAACACTTCATCGGCAATATACAGCTCGGTAAGATCGATGACTCGCTCGGATGTCGCGATACCCATATCGCGCGCAAGCTCGAGGATAGTGCGCCGAGAGATGCCTTCGAGGATATCGTTTGAGGTCCCCGGGGTCGCGAGGACGCCGTCGCGGACGATGAAAATGTTGGCGGCGGAAAGCTCACAGACGTGTCCGGAAGCGTCGAGAAAGACGCAGTCGTCGTAGCCGCTGTCGAGCGCATCCTGCTTGGCGAGGACGGAGTTCACGTATGCGCCGTTCACCTTCGCCCTTGAGGGGATCGCGTAATCGGGCACTCGGCGCCAGACGCTCGTCTTGAGCCGCGCGCCTGCGCCAGGCAGAATCGGTGCCGCCTCGTAGAGGAACATGCTGACCGCCGTAGAGAGGCCGCGCGAGCGCGTACCGGACAGGAGCTCGTTCACGTGCACGCTCACGCGCGCGAACACATCTTCGCTGACAGTATTTGCCGCGACAAGATCCCGTACCGTCTCGATGAATCTCTCCCGCGTCCAGTCGCGTTCGAACGTGTCGATGCCCATAATGCGCGCGGAGTCGGCCAGCCGCTTGAAATGGTCGTCGATGCGGAACGCCGCGAGGCCGCTCTTCGTCGTGCATATCGGGAAAACGCTGTAGACGCTTAGGCCGTAAAGCACCGCCGAGCTCGCGACACTCATCGTAGCGGCGCCTATCGGCACGATAGACGAGTCGAGAAATGCCTTGTCGTATATCCGTGCCATTCGGTGCGCCTACCTGGGCTCGAACCAGGGACCTTATCCTTAAGAGGGATCTGCTCTACCAACTGAGCTATAGGCGCGAAGTGAGGGAACGAGAGTGTGTCCTCGGACTCTTGCTCTCCGAACGAGCGCCTATATCGAGTCCGAGAAGATATAGGCGCAGTACCCCCAGAATATAGCAGATGCTAGTATGCTTTGGAAGTCGCTCCCTACTGCATAACGCTATAGGGGACAAGCTGGGGTGGCGAAATTGGTAGACGCACTAGCCTTAGGAGCTAGCGGAGCAATC
>CAYHFY010000066.1:0-2840 GCA_964356085.1 uncultured Candidatus Saccharibacteria bacterium | reverse complement strand
CGTCGGCGCTAATAACGACGAGGCGAAGGAGAAGGGCAAGAATCTCATGCTCTACGGTCTTATCGGCTTCTTCGTGATGGTCTCCGTCTGGGGTCTCGTGAATATTCTTACTGGTTCCGTTATTTTAGAAAACAGCGGGCCAACTACTAGTAGCGGAGGATTGCCGAGCGCTCCTATAAGATAAGAAATAATTAGACGAAATTAAGAAGCACAAAAGCAGGATAAATGGACAAGCTTAACGGATTTCTCGGGAAAGTCGTCGTAGAGATTATCAACCCCATCATCCTGCTTCTCGCGGCGAGTGCCTTTGTCGTCTTCCTTTGGGGCGTGTACGAGTTTATCAAGGGTGCGGGAGAGGAGAGTAAGCGCGAGGAGGGCCGCAGAGCCATCCTCTGGGGGCTCGTGGGGCTCGTGATCATCTTCGGCGCATACGGCATCATCAATATCGCGCTCGACACCTTCAGCCTTCCGAAGATACAAGAGACCCTGAAGGGTAAGTAGGGGGAGCGAGAGATACGAAAGGGATAAGAAGAAAGGCCGCACGGTTTACCATGCGGCCCTTTCGAAATGAGCATCACACCACTCCTTGAGGACACAAGGTGCCCTCGGGGAGCTTGAAGAACTTGTAGCTCATGAGAACCTGTCCTTGCTTCGCCCGGAAGCGATACAGGGAGATCCCATGCGAGATGACGGACTCATACTCCACCAACTCCGAGTCGGAGTAGCAGATATTCATTCCGTCGTTTGCCGTCCCCTCTGCCGGCTTCATCCAATTCGAGAAGCGGGTGTTCAGGAGGCAGTTGCGGGTCGCGAGCGCGCTCGGGTTGTCGCAGGCGACCTCCTGAACTGGCGGAGGAGCTACTGGCGCCAGTGGTACGGCGCTAGCTTGGATGACCTTCGCCGGAGGGGGCTCCTTCTTCTGAAGGTGTTTCTCCTCCTCCGGTGTCAGCTTCTCCTTCCGCCGGACTTTCGCAAGGATGCCTTGGAGAATGTTATTTTCCGCCTCCTCCTTGTTCTTCGCCTGCTCCCTCTTAATTTCAAAGAGAGTTTTTTCCGTCTGGGTCGTTCCGATCTCGTAGACCGGATTCCCCTCGAGAGGAGTGTACTTGACCCAGATCGGGCCAGGGACGAGCGTGGCCGCGAATCCCGTGATCATTGCGACCACGTACAGGTAGAAGACGTACTTCCACCACGTTTTGGCCTTCCACTGCCACTGGATAAGTGCCAGGAGTAGAATCCCAGCGGTTATGCCGAAGATTGCCGATGGCTTTTCCCCGAGTGGGACGGTCCCGGTGATGAAGAGAAGGATTGATCCCCAGAGCAGGACCTTTCCGAGAATGTCGACGTAAATCGACAGGAGCTTCTGGGTCACCGACAGCGGGTTCCCGTGTACTCCCGGGAGCGCGCCCGCAACGGCGCCGACACCTGCGACTATCGACACCTTCACTGGCTCGAACCAAAAAATGGTAACGAGCACAGTGAGGAGTAGCGATAGGGCGATGCTTACGCCCTTGTAGCCGGCCAAATTACAGCCCCAGCCTACCAAGACGATCCCGACTGCGCCCGCCAGAATCAGCCAGAGCGCTGTGTAGGCGCGCCGCGCTACTCCTAGCGGCAGAGCGCCACCGGCGAAGAAGAGCCGGAAAATCTGTACGATTGAATCCATCTTTACCTCCAAAATTTGAAGATTTTAAGGACACTCGCCAGCTGCTGCTTGACGAGCGACGCGTAACTCGGGAATTTCACCTGCAGAGTCTGCCGGGTTACGGCTTGACCCCCGATGATTTCAGTCTTCTGCACGAGCGACAGCGCCTCCGGGTGTTGTTGGACGAGGCGTTCGACCTGACGGTTCAGCCACGCCGCAAGCACATTATCTGTGATTTCGGCATAGCTGTTTACTCCGAGGAAGTCGAGGATATTCGCCTTAACCCAGGCAGTCGCACCCGCCCAGGCGTTATGGGCTGCTTGGAGGGCTGGATTGCGTGAGATAACCCGCCGAGCGCGCATATTCGCGACGACAAGAGCCGCCGCGACTCGCTCGCCCTGCGCAATGTTGGCCTGAACCTCATCGGCAATACCGATAAGGTATTGCACGCGGAGGTCCTTGTCCGTGAACTCCCATGAGACGGTTTCTTTCACCGTCTTTTTCCCCACGGGTTTGCCCACGATTTCGCTCCCACAAGGCATCCCCGTCAGAACTTGACGGAAGATATCCGCCTCGTAGTCTCGCATCTCTGCGAGCACGAGATCGAGAAGGCGGCGCTTGTCGCTCGGGACGAGTTGACGGAGCGACTCGATCAGTCGTTCGTCTGTGTACCCGAGACCGAATATCGCCGGCATTTTCTGCGCGACGACCTCCTTTACGATTTCGATGATTTTTACCGGCTCGCCTCCTTCAGCGGCCTTTGCAGCTTTAGCCGCGAAGAACGCGGATATGATGGCCATTATGGCCCCAATGCCCTCGTCGAGGAAATGCATGACTCTCTCCTTGTTTGTTAAGATGTCAAAAATCTCGCTACCTGTTAGTCAGTATACACGAAACGACACGAAAGTCAAGGTGTCGCAGAAACAGAGAAGAATGGTATAATCAAGGCGGTTGAAACTTGGAAAAGGGAGGTGGCAGATGAAAAACAGCCTGGCAACAAGCGCCGTTTTGGTGTTTGTCTTCGCGGCCTTTTCGCCCCTCTTCTTAGGGGCGGTCTGTGCCGGCGAGCGGTGGGGATTTGACTCCACCGAGGGGGAATGGATCAATGCCTCGGGTGTGTATCGGCTCGTCCCGAAGGGTGGTATCGCGGAATGCCGCGTTATCGAGGAGAAGAAAGGGGGAGTGACGCTCACTG
>CAYHFY010000065.1:0-2850 GCA_964356085.1 uncultured Candidatus Saccharibacteria bacterium | reverse complement strand
GGCTAACGCATCGGCGTGATATACTGCACGCACGATGGAAACGAAGATTGTCAAAGAGGGCATCACGCGCGAGGAGTTGCAAAGGCTCGCGCACAAGCAGTACGGCGACCTTATCAAGGCCGTTGTCGATGTCGCGCAGGGCATTATGGGTGTCGGCGGAGAATTGCATATCGACATCCAGTCTCTGCTTATCGAGCAGGCCGGATCCAAGGGCGATACGACTTGGGGCATCAACCTCTACCCCGACAAGACAGGCGACGATTTCGTCGAGTTCGACTCGATGGTGAATCTGAAGCCGCTCATCGGCAACCGGACACGCGGGGTCGAGGACGAGGCGGTTCGCGCCGCGATACGCGCCGTCGTCGTGCGCGTCATCCGCTAACATCGACCTATGGCTGTCTCTCGAGAACGTTGGTTTACCCTCTCGCTCGCCGACCAGCTCGGCAATATCGGGAGCGAGGTGGGGCGTGCCCGCACGTGGCAGGGAAGGGACGATAAGATTTTCTGGGGTGCCGCAGGGCGCGCACTCGAGCTTCTCGATCTCACTCGAGAAGACGCACGCTGGCTCAAGCGCCGCCCCGAACTCGACCGAGCGCGCGAGAGCGTTGCAGACGCTATTTTGGCCGGCAGTGTATATGGCAGTCGTCTCGCCGACCTTGAAGCATATTTTATGCCCTTTGCTCTCTACTCGCAGAGGGTGCGGATGTCGTAGGCTTCGCAAACCAGCCTCCACGCAAGTACACGCAAGTATCCTCAAAGATAGTCCTATAGGACGAAGTTGCGGATACTTGCCTGGTTGTCTGTCGGCGGGTACACGGGTTCAGGGTAGGCGCTGGATTTGACAAAAAAGAGGGTGCTGTGATACTGTTCTTCAGTCGCAGTCCCTCGGTCAATGTGACCGACAGGAGCGGCAATTCCGTTCTTCTTTCTTAGGAGGAGTTATGGCGCCTGCGTCCCAAGCCACCAAATAAAACCAGTTCCGGCGGCGGCGAGTGCGATGGGCATCTAGGCCATCGCGTTCTAGCCATTCAAAAACCAACCGGCCCCGTCATCAGGGCCGGCCCCCCGTACATCGTACAGGGGGTTAAACTTTTTATGGTATAATGTACGCCTATGGATACCACAAACAAACCCAAAGTAACGGCGAAGGATTTCTTCTTATGGGCGGGGGCGATGGTCGCTTTCTACTGGAGCATCGTCGCATACGTCTTCCTCGTGCTCGATTATATCGATTATGCGTTCCCGAATCCGCTCGCGTATTATCCGAGCGACCCGTACCAGAGCGGCATCAGCTACGAGATGGCTTCCGTCATCGTGCTTCTCCCGACCTTCCTTCTCCTTATGCGCGTGATACGCGCGGATATGGCCCGCGACCCGTCCCGCACGGATATCTGGGTGCGGCGCTGGGCGCTTATCCTGACGCTCTTCGTTGCCGGCGCCGCGATGGCGGGCGACCTTATTGCGCTTCTTACCGCCTTCTTGAGCGGCGAGGCGCTCTCGACCGCTTTTTTGCTCAAGGTGCTCGTCATCTTCCTTGTCGCGGCGGGAGTATTCCTACATTTCGTCGCCGATCTGAAGGGCTATTGGAGCGCGTACCCCTCCCGTAAGCGGATGGTGGCTCTTGGCGTTGCCGTCCTCGCTATCGCGACCATCATCGCCGGATTCTTCATCGTCGGGACGCCGAGAGAGGCGCGACTACAGCGCTTCGACGACCAGAAGATCGGCGATCTGCAGAATATCCAGTCGCAGGTCGTCTATTATTGGCAGGCGAAACGAGCATTGCCGAAGACGCTTGCCGATCTGAACAACTCTCTCTCCTACGGCCCGGTGCCGGTCGATGCCCAGACGGGACAGCCTTATGCCTACGAGGCGACCGGCGCGCTCTCTTTCAAGCTCTGTGCGATGTTCAACGGCGAGAGCCGCGAAGACAGGAACCGCTTTTCCGAAGCTCGGCCGATGATGCCGATACCGACAGACGACGCGGGCGTGATAAAAGGAATGATGCAGGATAATTGGCGGCACGGCGCGGGCGAGACCTGCTTCGATCGATCGATCGACCCCAGCTTCTATCCGCCGCTGAACCCTAAGTTTTAAGATATAAGGTCTAAGGTGTAAGCAAAAATACGAATTCATTTATCACTTACACCTTATCTCTTACCACTGCACCTATGGCGTACGACCACGCGGCTATCGAGAAGAAGGCCCGAGAAAAATGGGCTTCGCTCGACCTGTACCGCACCGACCTCTCGGACACGACGAAGGAGCCGTATTACTTGCTCGTCGAATTTCCGTACCCCTCGGGCGACCTGCATATCGGCCACTGGTACGCCTTCGCCGTCACCGACATCTACGCGCGGATGCTCCGCGCGCGCGGGAAGAATGTGCTCTTCCCGATTGGCTTCGACGCGTTCGGCCTGCCGGCCGAGAATGCCGCGATTAAGAACGGCGTCGACCCGAAGGAATGGACCTATAAGAACATCGAGCGGATGCGCGAACAGCTTAGAAGCATGGGCCCGTCGTTCGATTGGAGTAAAGAGATTGTCGCCTGCGATCCGAGCTACTACCAGTGGACGCAGTGGCTCTTCGCGAAACTCTTCGAACACAAGCTCGCCGAGCGCCGCGAGGCGGCAGTGAAGTGGTGCCCTAAAGACCAGACTGTGCTCGCAAACGAGCAGGTCATCGACGGCCGGTGCGAGCGTTGTGGTACCGAAGTGGTGGAGAAGCGCCTCACGCAGTGGTTCTTGAAGATAACGCAGTACGCCGAACGCCTACTCGAAGGGCTCGATAAGCTCCCTTGGCGCGAAGAGATAAAAGAGGCGCAGAGAGCGTGGATAGGGAAGTCAGAGGGCG
>CAYHFY010000064.1:0-2886 GCA_964356085.1 uncultured Candidatus Saccharibacteria bacterium | reverse complement strand
AGGGCGGTAAAAGCCTTGATTTCAACCTATTGACAATATATTGTCAACATGCTAGGATAGTAATAACGAGGTAGCTACTGGCTATTTCGGTAATTATATCCAATGACTATCTTAGGAGCCCTTATGGGCTTTTTGCTTTTATCTGGCGGCGCATACCCGCCCGCAGGCGCCCAAAAGGCTCCTGTGGCGCCGAGCTACGCGGTAACGCTTACCGCGTATAACGCCGTCCCCGAACAGACCGACAGCGACCCGCACATCACCGCTTCTGGCGCCCGCTCTAATCCGGAGGTTGTCGCCGCGCGTTCGCGCGACCTCGCCGCCGACCTGCCCTTCGGCACTATTATCGAGGTTGACGGCACGAACGCCTCGAAGGAGTCCTGCGGTTACGATATCGTGGCGCCCATCATCGGCTATCGCGTCATCGCGGACACGATGAACGCTCGTTATACCGACCGCATCGACCTGCTCTTCGGCGTCGAAGCCGACTACACGCTCGCGGGCGGCCGCGTGAGGAACGCCGGCATTGTGCTCGGCATCTGCGAAGGCGTCACGGTCAGCGTCGTGGGATACGTCGATATCCGCCGCATCCCGAAGACACAAGTCGAGCTCGCGGCGCTCGTCGAGGGTACAGGCGGCAGTCTCGCTCTTAAATAATTACCGACTGATAGCAGATGCGCCCCGCCTACGGCGGGGCGCGTCGCATTTATAGGGTATCCTTATCCCTATGACGCCGCGCCTTTCCTTTGCCGCCTCGGGCCTCGCGCGCGGAGAATATTCCGTGCTCGCGAAGCTTTCTTTGCCGGTCAAGATTCAAGATTTCCTCGATTCTCTCCCGATGAACTGGGAGAAGAAGGGCGACACGCACCTCTCTCCGCGCCGCGTCCTTCGGGAAGGGAAGGCACACTGCATCGAGGGGGCGCTTCTTGCCGCCGCGGCGCTCTGGATAGCCGGCGAGCCGCCGCTTATTATGAATCTCTCGGCCAGGCTCGGGAGGGGGGATGTCGATCACGTCGTCGCGCTCTACAGGCGCGGCGGGCGCTATGGCGCGATAAGTAAGACGAATCACGCGACGCTTCGCTTCCGCGACCCCGTGTATCGCACGCCGCGCGAGCTCGCACTCTCTTATTTCCATGAATGGTTTATGAACGAGACGGGAGAGAAAACGCTCGAATGCTACTCGAAGCCGCTTGATCTCCGGCGCTTTGGCGTCGGTTGGATAACCGCAGAAAAAGACTTATGGGAAGTCGCCGACGCCTTGAGCGAACGGAAGCACTATTTTCTCGTGCCGAAGGGTAATTGGCGCTACGTGCGCCGCGCCGATCCGATGGAGCTTAAAGCCGGTTCGCTCACCGAGTGGCCCTCCTCCGACCCCCGCACCTAGCATCTGTGAAAGTCAGACTTACACAACTCTCAAGGCGGCTAAAAACGCCGTACTCACCGCATATATTATCCACAGTACTTATGTGTAAGTCTGACTTTCACAAACGTGAACGGGTAGTATAGAGGTAATGCGAGTTGAGCCTTATGCGGTTGATTCGATAATTCATGTGACGAAACGTGGCGTTCGTGGCATGGACATCGTCCGAGATTCCGATGATCAGTGGCGATATGTAAGGTCTCTTCTTTTGCTTAATGATACGCACACGGATCCGAATTGGCATCGCGAGGCGGCGGCGGTTGGGATTTTCGAACGACCTGCACATTGGCCTGAACACAAGCCGCTTGTAAGGATTCTTGCGTGGACACTCCTTTCCAATCATTTCCACCTTTTACTTCAGGAGATTTGCGAAGGTGGAACGGCCAAATTTATGCAACGGCTCGGCGGAAGCATGTCCTTATGTTCAAACTTGAAGTATAAGGAACAGGGAAGCATCTTTCAAAGCGCATATCACGCGAGAGTCGTCGAGAGAGATGCGCACCTAAATTATCTTGCGTTTTATATCTTAATAAAGAATGTACTCGAGATGTATCCGGGTGGCTTGAAAGCGGCCCTCGCCAGCTTTGACGATGCGTGGGAATGGGCTGTCCGCTATCCGTTTTCAAGTTTGCCAGGCGTCATTTCCGGGAAACCGACACCGATCACTGGCGATGTCGATGGATTGATTGCAGAAATCATCGGTCGCGGAGATTCCTTCAAGAAGGAAGCAGTAGAGTTGCTTAATATGCACCTAGTTTCGCGCGGGGAAGACTTTAAGGAAGTAATGCTCGAGCCTTGGTAAAGCTGTGAAAGTCAGACTTACACAACAGCGCTTTGTATAATATATATAATATTTTACAACGTTTTAACCTGCTTTATGAATTGTGTAAGTCTGACTTTCACAATTGGTACTGTGTGTAGTGTGGCGCGGGGGCGGACGGCGTGGTATACAGGACAAAACGGTATGAGTAAAAAAGTTTCGAAATATCCCGACGGAGTTCGGGTGGGGAGAGCGAGCGCCGGACTCGGCCTTTTCGCGACGCGCGCGTACAAGAAAGGGGAGCGGATTATCGAGTACGTCGGTCGGACGATCTCGAACGCCGAGACGTATACAAGCCGCAGTCAGTACCTCTTCGAGGTGCATGGCCGAAAGACGATCGACGGCGTCGCGCGCTCGAACGTCGCGCGGTATATCAATCATTCCTGTAAGCCGAACTGCGAGCCAGAGATAGAGCGCGGACGCATCTTCATCGATGCGATCAGGGTTATCAAGGCGGGCGAGGAATTTTCCTATGATTACGGCGAGGAACACTTTAGCGAGCACATCAAACCTTACGGCTGTCGTTGCGCGAGGAAGAGCCACTTATATAAATAAGAAAGAGCGGGCCCCCCCCGGCCCCGGCCCGCGCGGCGGACCGGGACAAAAAGAGAGGTCATGAGGCCCCGGGGGGGGGGGGGCGCCCGCCGGG
>CAYHFY010000063.1:0-2923 GCA_964356085.1 uncultured Candidatus Saccharibacteria bacterium | reverse complement strand
TGGCGCGAAGAGATAAAAGAGGCGCAGAGAGCGTGGATAGGGAAGTCAGAGGGCGCGTACCTCTCGTTCGAAGTTAGGACATCCGATGTCCAAGTCATCGGATCGGATGTCCAGCCCACAATAAAAGTGTTCACGACGCGACCCGACACGGTCTTCGGCGCGACGTACGTCGTACTCGCCCCCGAACACCCGCTCGTTGAGGGACGCTTAGCGTCCCTCACGAATGCAGGGGAGGTGCGGGCGTATGTGAAGGCGACCGCACAGAAAACAGAGCGGGAGCGGAGCGAGAACAAAGAGAAGACTGGCGTACGTCTCGAGGGCATCATGGCCGTCAACCCAGCAACCAAAGAAGAGATACCGATTTATGTCGCTGATTACGTCCTCGCCTCTTACGGCACCGGCGCCGTGATGGCCGTCCCCGCGCACGACGAACGCGATTTCGAGTTTGCAAAGAAATTTAGCCTGCCAATACGTATCGTCATCGAGAGTGCCGCACCTTCCGATACCGCATATACCGGCACTGGTACGCTCGTCGAGTCTGGAGAATTTTCTGGACGAGACAGCAAAGAGGCGAAGTGGGACATTGTAAGGGCCGCCGGTGGCGAGAGGGCTACGATGTATCGTCTACGCGATTGGCTCGTCTCCCGCCAACGCTACTGGGGCTGTCCGATACCGATTGTCTATGATCCAGAAGGGAAGCCGCACGCTATCCCCGCCGAGCACCTGCCCTGGCTCCTGCCGACCGACGTCGACTTCAGGCCCACCGGAGAAGCGCCGCTCGCGTCATCGAAAGAGCTGAAGGAGCGCGTGATTAAGATCTTCGGCGAGGGATGGATGCCGGAGTACGATACGCTCGATACGTTCGTAGACTCTTCCTGGTACTTCCTCCGCTATCTCGACCCGCAAGATTCTCACGACTTCTCTGATGCGGCAATGATGAAGAAGTGGATGCCGATCAACCGTTACTCGGGCGGGAGCGAGCATACCACGATGCATGTGCTCTACGCGCGCTTTTTCACCAAGGCGCTCTACGACCTCGCGCTCGTGCCGGTCGATGAGCCTTTCAATGAACGCTTCAATCGCGGGCTTATCATGGGCCCCGATGGAGCGAAGATGAGCAAGTCGAAGGGGAATGTCGTAAATCCGGACGAGTTCGTCAAGAAGTACGGCGCCGACGCGGTGCGCCTCTACCTCGCCTTCATCGGCCCTTATAACGAACCGGGGAGTTACCCCTGGAACCTCGACGGCGTCGCCGCGATGCGTCGGTTCCTCGAGCGCATCAACCGCCTCGTCGAAACTTGTGTAAGTCAGACTTACACAGAAGGAGAAGGGGTTGTGAAAGTCAGACTTACACAGGAGGTCGAGCAAGAGCTCGCGAAGGCGGGCACAAAGGTGGCGGAAGACGGCGACCGCTTTAAGTTCAATACCGCCATCGCGGCGCTGATGATTCTTTTGAATGAGCTTGAAGCTTCTGCCGCCGTGCCGAAGGCCGCGCTCGAACGGCTCATCATCATGCTTGCTCCGTTTGCTCCGCACCTCGCAGAACACCTCTGGGAAGAGATCGGCGGAGAAGGGTCGGTACATCTGCAGTCGTGGCCGGCGCTGGCACTCGCGGCGGCTGACGAAAAAGAGATCACCGTACAGGTCAACGGCAAGCGCCGCGGCTCGATTACACTCGTCATAAACGGCACCGAGAAGGAGGCGACGCAGGCGGCTCTGGCGATTCCAGCCGTCGTGAATGCGTTCGGCGGTAAAGAGCCGAGGCGGATCGTCTATAGACAAGGCAAAGTGCTTAATTTCGTGGTATAATTGCCGCTATTGACGCTTATAAAGGTATTTGCTATAAATTAGACCACATGGCTACGGCAACCAAGACGACCAAGCGGACCGCATCGGCGGGTCCTTCATTTTCCTTCGATGGTGCGGCGCTCGCGAAGAAGCTACTCGCCGCCGCGTCCGACCGCGCGCGCGAGGTTCTGACTCGCCGTTTCGGTCTCGGCGCTTCCGCAGAACGCGAGACGCTCGAGGCTATCGGCGATCGCTCCAGTATCACCCGCGAGCGCGTCCGCCAGATCGAGGCCGCTGGACTCGATGCGATACGCGCGAGCAAGGTTTTCAAGGAGGCACGCGCCGCCTTCGACGAGATCGCGCAGTATATCCATTCGCTCGGCGCCGTCGTGCCGGAAGAGACGCTTCTCTCTGCGCTCGGCAAAGACGAGAAGAGCCGCAACCGATTCCGCTTTTTCCTTGTGCTGGATTCCGCATTTTTCCGCGAGCGCGAGACGAACGAGTTTCTCGCGCGCTGGCACGTGGACTCCGCGACGGCGAAGCACATCCACGAGGCGCTCTCGCGCCTTTATTCCTCGCTCTCCGACACCGAGGTCGTCCCCGAGGGAGAGCTTCTCGACCGCTTCCTCGATGAGCTTAAAGACGTCAACGATGCGTATAAGAACGAAGAAGTCTTGAAACGCTGGCTCTCGCTCTCTAAACACATCGGCAGTAACCCACTCGCCGAATGGGGTCGCGCGACGACACCCGCCATCCGGATTAAGGGCGTCCGCGATTACGCGTATCTCACCGTCAAGCGCCACGGCGCGCCGATGCACTTCTCCGATGTCGCGAAGACTATCGGCGCGCTCTTCTCGAAGAAGGCGCACATCGCGACCACGCACAACGAGCTCATCAAGGATCCTCGCTTCGTCCTCGTCGGCCGCGGGCTCTACGCGCTTACCGAGTGGGGCTACACGCCGGGTGTCGTGCGCGACGTGATCCGCGAGACAATCGAGGAAAAGGGGCCGATGAAGAAAGACGAGATTATCAAGCACGTGAAGAAAGCGCGTTTCGTCAAGGACAACACCATCCTGGTCAACCTGAACGACTCGCGTTACTTCAAGCGGCTGAAGGACGGGCGCTACGCGGCGGT
>CAYHFY010000062.1:0-3001 GCA_964356085.1 uncultured Candidatus Saccharibacteria bacterium | reverse complement strand
CGGGCACTTCTCATTTCCTAACTCGCTTCGCTCCTAAGGAAATGAAGTCGCACCAGTTCCTCGCGCACGACGCTGGAATCGCTCCAAGGAGCCTTTGTTCCGTGCGCGCCCATGATGAACGGATCGGTGCCTTTGCCCGAAATCAAGACGGCAACGTCTTGATTTCGGGCATCCCGAGCAGAGTCGAGGGATTGCGATCCCCTCGACAAGCTTAGGGCGATTTGCAAAGCCCTTCGGATAGCGAGTCGCCGATCCATGATAATCTCCGGCGCGCGTTTCATCCCAGCCGCCATCGCGTCGAGGATGGCGCGCGGATCTTCGTCATAGGGGTCTTCATTTGTGAGGATGACCGTCTCGCACGCCTCGTCCGCGATGCGGCCCATCAAGGGGCGCTTCCAGGTGTCGCGTCCGCCGCCGGTGTTCCCGAGCACACAGATCTTCCGCCGGTTCGGGAATGCGCCGTAGAGCGCTGTAAGCGAGTCGGGCGTGTGTGCGTAGTCGACGATAGCGAGGAAGTCCTGTCCCGCGTCGACGCGCTCGACACGGCCCTTCACCGGCGCAAGCTCCGCAAGCGCCGCCGCCGCGCGCGGGACACCGAGCTCCTCGGCGGCCTTCAGCGCGGCGAGAGCATTCATCGCGTTGAAGATTCCGGGCAGAGGGAGCGAGACGGGTGTCCCCGCATAATTGAAGTGCACGCCGCGATCGTCGCTCGCGATGCCTTCGAGCTCGCGCACGCCGAAGCCGATCGTCCTTGAGACATTTGCAGAGAGGAAGGCGCGACTCTCGGGGACATCTTCGTTTGCGACGAGGATACGCCGGCGTTTAGGCGAGCGCTCGAGTGCCGCGACGAGAGAGCGCTTGGCGGCGACGTATTTCTCGAAGGAGCCGTGGCTCTCGATATGTTCGCGCTGGATGTTCGTTACGATAAGCGCGTCGAGCTCGAGGCCCAGGTGCCGATACTGGAGCGCGGCTTCGCTCGTGAGCTCGACGACGGCGTGCGTACAGCCCTTTGCGAGCGCTTCGGCCAAGAACTTCTGGATAAAGCCGCGCCCGGGCAGGGTCATTTTAAAAAGGTTCGGGCGCGACTCCTTACCGATAGCGAAGCGGATCGTGCCCGCGAGCGCGGTCTTGTGTCCGGCCTCGGTAAGTATCGCGTAGAGCATCTCCGCGACGGACGACTTCCCCTTGGTGCCGGTGACGCCGATGACGGTGAGCCGCCTCGCAGGGAAGTGGTACCAGAGCGCGGCGAAAAGCGCCCACGCGTAATGGTAGGGAGCGAGCAGGCGTCGGCGCAGGTGTCTCATGCGCGAGCAGAGAGCGCCGCCTTCAGGCGCGCATCCTTGCCGACGGCGTTCTCGGGGATGGCCTGGAGCGCCTTGCGCGCTTCGCGCTCGGTGTAGCCGAGCGCGACGAGCGTATCGAATACTTCGCCGTCCGCGCCGTCGTGGGAGCGGGGGCCGACTTTGTCGTATAGCTCGACCAACATCTTCTCCGCGCTCTTCTTGCCGAGCCCGACGACCTTGGTGAGGTAGTCGAGGTCGCGCTTGCCTATGGCGCCCTCGAGCGCCTCGCGCGGGGCGCGGCGCAGGACAGAGAGCGCGGTCTTCGGCCCTACGCCCGAGACGGTGAGGATGAGCTCGAAGAAGTCGCGGTCGGCCGTGTCGGCGAAGCCGTAGAGCTCCATCCCGTCCTGCTTGACCGCGAGGTGCGTCGCGAGGACTGCCTCGCTCCCGAGGGCGAGTGCCTGTGGCGCGCTCATCCGCACTTCGACGCCGAAGCCCGCGACCTCGATCGTCGCGCCGAGCGGCGTCACCGCAAGCACCTTCCCGCGTATCTGCCGGATCATATCTGTATCCTAGCACCGCGCTCGTGTTATCTGTACTTGTTTGAAAGCTCTTCTATTGCATGGCGGAATAGAGGTAAGTCAGTCTGGATCGTATCCCACACCGCTTTTACATCAACCTCTGGATATTCGTGAATAAGGAAATCGCGCATTGCGGCTGCCGGACGCCAGGCGATATCAGGATGTGCGATACGAAAATCATCAGGCAGGCGTTTTACGGCTTCGCCGATGATTTCGAGATTGCGCACGACAGCATCTTGCGTCTTGGCGTCGAGCGCAAATGCGTCAAACGTCATGTCTGTTACATAGGTGTCGATATGCTCGATTGCTTTCAGGATATCAGACAGGTACACCGAAGTGTCGCGCGGCGCGTGCGTCATACGAGCGGGACAGCCTCCTTCAGAACGCGGTCGCGGATAGCGGGTTTGATGGTGTCGTAGGCAATGAGGTCGACCTTTTTGCCGAGCGCATCCTCCATCTCTGATTTGATGGAGAGAAACGAGAAGAGGCCGTAGGGGCGCGGCAGGTCGATAAGGACATCAATATCACTATCCGCTCCTGCATCACCTCGCGCGACTGACCCGAAGAGCGCGATTCGGCGCGCGCGCGCCCTCTTGGCGATCGGGAGTAGCACACGACTGACAGACTGAAAATCCATAGTACTAGTATAGCAAAATTTGCCAGTTCGCGGGAGATAGCGTATATATAGGAGACATATGGCAATCACCAGCTCGGCAAAGAAGGCGATACGCTCCTCGGCGAGGAAGCATGTCTTCAACCTGCGCCGCAAGGATGCGCTCCGCGATACGACGAAGTCGCTTGCCAAGGCGCTCGCCGCCAAGGACGTCTCGGGCGCCGAGAAGCTCCTTCCGGCCGCCTATAAGGCGATCGACAAGGCTAAGAAGCGCGGCGTGATAAAGGACAATACCGCCGACCGCAAGAAGGCGCGCCTCGCCGCCGCCATCAAGCGCGCGAGAGCATAATTGACTGAAAAGAACGCGCGCCGCAGTGCGGCGCGCGTTCTTTTTCTTTTCTGGTGTCCTCGGCCGGAATCGAACCGGCATCTGCTCCTTCGGAGGGAGCTGTCCTATCCGTTGAACGACGAGGACCTATCGCTCACGATACTACCATTTTTGTTTTTGGTGCTCTCGGACAGAT
>CAYHFY010000061.1:0-3043 GCA_964356085.1 uncultured Candidatus Saccharibacteria bacterium | reverse complement strand
TATACTGCGCCACATGAAGGAGATAGTACAAGATGGTGCGCCGGTGCTCCGCGAGACGGCGCGGGCGGTGCCGGAAGGGCTCTTCGGCTCGCCGGAGCTCGCCGGCATCATTAAGGATATGGAAGAAGCGCTCGATCGGGAGCTCGAGGGCGTCGCGCTCGCCGCGCCGCAGATCGGTGTCCCCTATCGCCTCTTCATCGTGCGTAAGGATCGGACACTACCGCCCCTTGATGCGCCGCTTCGCGGCGCGTCGGATGAACCTCCTGCCAGACAGGAGGTTCCAGCCCCGCACATAGAAGTCTATATAAATCCTGAAATCGTGAAGACCTCGCGTAAGCGCGCGAAGGCCGACGAGGGTTGTCTCTCCGTCCGCGGCATTTATGGCACCACTCGCCGGCACGAGCGCGTGACGATCAAGGCGCGGCTCCCCGACGGCTCGCACATCGCGCGAGGCGCCGGAGGTCTCTTGGCGCAGATATTCGAGCACGAGATTGACCACTTAAACGGCATTCTCTTCATCGACCACGCGGAGCATCTCATCCAGATACACCATGCCGCCATCGCCTAGCCTTGAGGGACGTTTAACGTCCCTCACATTCGTATACTTCGGGACGCCGAAAATCGCGAGCGATACGCTTGCGGCGTTGATTGAGCGCGGGTTCGTCCCGAAGCTCGTGGTCACCTCGCCCGATGCGCCCAAGGGCCGCGGGCTCGCGCTTACGCCCTCGCCGGTCAAGGAGCTCGCGCTCGAACGCGGCATCCCGGTGCTCACGCCTGAGAAGCTCGACGAAGAGGCGATAGCCGCCATCCGCACATGCGGGTGCGACTATGCCGTCGTCGTCGCCTACGGCAAGATATTCCCCGAATCGCTTATCGAGGCGTTCCCGCTCGGCGTGTTAAACGTCCACTATTCCCTCTTGCCGAAGTACCGCGGCGCGACGCCGCTTGAGGCCGCCCTCTTGGCCGGCGAGAGCGAGACTGGCGTCACTATTCAGAAGATGGCGAGAGAGCTCGACGCGGGCGACATCCTCGCGCAGGCGACGGTGCCCGTCGCGCCAGAGGAGACCGCACGCGAGCTCCGCCCGCGACTTATCGAGCGCGGCGCCGAGCTCCTCGCCGATACGCTTCCCGCCTACCTCGCGGGCGAGATTACTCCGGTCGCGCAGGATGCTTCGCGCGCATCGCATTCAAGAAAATTAAAGAAAGAAGACGGACTCCTCTCGCTCGACGCGCCAAGCGCAGAGAATTGGAACAAGTACCGCGCCTACGCCGACACCATCGGCACCTATTTTATAAAAAATGGAAAGCGCGTGAAGATTATGAAAGCAGAGTACGCGGATGGCAGATTCCGCATCTTGCGCGTCATCCCCGAAGGCAGGCGCGAAATCTGCTTCGCTGATTTCGCGCCGTCTGGAGGCGGCTAGTCCTCGAAACGCAACATTCGCTTAATCGCTGATTCGCCGCGTCTCCAGAGCCGGCGGGCGCGCCCGCGGGAGCGCCGTATCTCGGCCTCGAGTTCGCTTCGAACCCTGTCTGCCGCGCTCTCGGGAGAAGGCTTCACCGCCTTGGCATGGAAGACGTCGCCACCGACAGTAAGCCGCGCGACAAGGCGGCAGGGTTCCGAGGATCGGCCTTCGGGCGGCGCATCCTCCACTTCTATCTCGAGCAGGGCATTCTCGCCGTCGTCGCCCAAGAGCCGGAGCGGCGCCACGAGCTTCCTTTCGATAGCCGCTTCCGTCCCGGGAGCGAGTCCATACTTCGCCGACTTGATGGTGATGTTCATAGAGAAAGAGCTAGCTGGTAGTAACACTTACCATTTTACCGCGCGAACGATGTCCTGTCAGGATGCGCACTTTCCCAACCGAAGCTCCGAAGCGAGCCGCCACAAGCTCGCGCACGCGGGTGTTGGCGCGATTCCCGCTCGCCGGCTCGCGTACTGAAATAGCGAGCGTCTCGCCTTTTTCTTCGACCTTCTCTCGCTTCGCGCCCGGCGTAACGAATACTTTGATATACATCAGCGTTTCGCGTAGTGCTCGCGCAGATACGCATCTATATCTGCCGATTCATACATTTCAATATTGCGCTCGCTGTCCACCAGATACGGCACCTGCCGCTTCCCCCCGCGCGTGACAAGCTCTGTCGCGACCGCATCGTCTACGATATTCTTCTCCTCAAACGTTATTCCGAGCTCCTTCCCCGTCTCGAGCACCTTGGCGCAGAACGGGCATCCGGTTTTTACATAAAGTGTCAGCATGGACGTTTAGGATAGCATCATTTTCTTGCATGGCGGTCGACGAGCTCCGTCTTCGGAAGAATGCCGGCCTCTATTTCGGAATGGCAATTCTTGCAGACCAAGATACATTTCTGTGCTTCTTGCACGATAGAGTCCCATGAATAGCACAAGCCCTTGACACTTAGCGCAAACGACTTCTCTTTCGGGTTCAAGTGATGAAAATCCAACGCGCCCACATATTTCTTATACCCGCAAATTGAGCACTTGCCGCCAAACATCTCAACCAGCTTCTCCTTTTTGCGTCGCCGATTCTGTATAACAGCCTCTGAAGCGCATTTTCCGCAACGATACCACCCTTCTGTTCTCGGGAAGAATTTTGTCAATCCATGGATCTTACAAACTTTCTGCATAGGTACAGTATAACACCTAGTGTTAAGCATTTCATCGTGGAAATGAGACTAAAAGTGTGTATAATGAAGGGCGTGCGAACATTCCGCGGTAGCTCAGTGGTAGAGCGGCTCGCTGTCAAAGGCAGCTTCTCGAAGGAATTCGAGAATGAAAAACGAGGTGAATTGCTGGAAACCCGAACGAGAAAGTCGTGGGTAATCAGCAGCCAAGCTTTCCGAACAATCGGATTGAAGGTTCAGAGACTATCCCTTACGGGAGTAGTCCCGAGAGCAATCGAGGGACGAAGCGCTTCGCATCCGAAAATTACGAAAGTAAATAAGGATGATGATATAGTCCATCCCGCCAGTAATGACGGACAAGATGTAACGAGTTGGTCGTAGGTTCGAATCCTACCCGCGGAGC
>CAYHFY010000060.1:0-3087 GCA_964356085.1 uncultured Candidatus Saccharibacteria bacterium | reverse complement strand
AGATCTTCGATGCTTCGGTGATGATGTATTCCTGCACCATCGCGCGGCCCGCGTACTCGAAGAGATCGTCGAGATCGGCGGAACCGTCGGTGAGCACCTGACCCCTCACGACCGAATCGCCTTCCTTTACCAAGGGGACGCGCGGATACGGCGCGAGATATTCATAGGCGGAACCATCCTTCTTCCCCTGTCCCGCAAGCGGAGCAATAACGATGACCTTCTCTCTTCCTTCTTCTTTAATCTCGGTTACCAGGCCGTCCGACTTGCTGATGACCGCCGGATTCTTCGGCGAGCGCTTCTCAAACACTTCTTCGACGCGCGGGAGACCGCTCGTGATGTCGCCGCCTACGCTCGCGACGCCGCCGGCGTGGAAAGTGCGCATCGTAAGCTGGGTGCCCGGCTCGCCGATAGCCTGTGCCGCGACGGTGCCGACCGCCTCGCCGAGATCGACAATCTCCTGCGTCGTAAGATCCATTCCGTAGCAGGTCTGGCAGATGCCGTACCGCGTCTCGCAGGACATCGGCGAGCGCGACACGACCGTACTCACCGTAGAGGCGGCGAGCGCTTCGGCGTCAAGCGTGGAGAGGTAATGCCCCTTCTTGAAGAGCACCGTGCCGTCAGCATCCTTTGCGTCTTCGGCGAGCACGCGACCCTTGAGAGCCTTCGCGTAATCGATCTGGATACCGGACGCGCTCACGCGGTTAATATTCACGCCCCGCTTCGTGCCGCAATCTTTCTCGGTGACGATGGAGTCCTGCGCGACATCGAAGAGACGGCGAGTGAGATATCCGGCCTTCGCGGTGCCGAGCGCCGTGTCGGTCAAGCCCTTCCTGGCGCCGTGAGTACTCATGAAGTACTCAATCGGATTGAGGCCCTCGATCATGGAAGAAATGATCGGCACTTCGATCGTCATGCCGGAAGTATCCTGGATAAGACCCTTCATGCCTGCCATCTGAGTTAGGTTGCCCATCGTACCGCGCGCGCCCGAGCGCACCATGGCGGCGACGGAGCCCATCGGATCAAGCTCGATACCCACCTGCTCCTCGACGGCCTGCTTGGCACCCTGCCAGATCTCAATAGCCATACGGCGCTTCTCCTCTTCGGACAAAAGGCCGTTCTGGTAATCCTCTTCGATTTTGGTGACTTTTGCGGTTGCATCAGCGATAATGCGCGGCTTCTCTTTTGAGACGGAGACGTCATCAATGGCCCACGAAATGCCGGAACGGGTCGCATATTCGAACCCGAATCGCTTCACTTTGTTCACGATGTTCGGTACCGCATCAAATCCGTATCGCGCCGCGCAGTCGGTCATGATGTGCGCGAGCACCTTCTTGGTAATGGTTTCGCTTACGAACGGATAGTCGGCGGGGAGCACCGTGTTGAAGAGGAGTTGGCCGACCGTCGTCTCAAACGAGTGTCCGTCGAAGGCCGCATATTTCTCCTTTCCGACAACCGGCAGTACTTGTATCTTGGCACGCAGATCGATAGCACCGTACTCGGAAGCGAGAATAGCCGCGTTCGGCGATGAAAAATATTCACCCTCGCCTTTTTCTTTATCCACCGCTTTCGTAAGCCAGTAGAGGCCGAGGATAATGTCCTGCGGTTTCGCGGCGAGCACCGTCATCTCGCCGTTGCCCGGCTTGAGGATGTTCTTGTTGGCGCTCATGATATTGGCCGCCTCCCACTGCGCTTCGTCCGAGAGCGGCACATGCACAGCCATCTGGTCGCCGTCGAAGTCCGCGTTGAACGCGTTGCAGACGAGCGGGTGGAGCTGGATAGCGTCGCCCTCGATGAGCCGCGGGCGGAACGCCTGGATACCCTGACGGTGAAGCGTCGGGGCGCGGTTGAGCAGTACATATTTGCCCTTGATGGCCTCTTCGAGGATCTCCCACACTTCGGCGACGCCGTCTTCGATGAGGCGGCCAGCGCCGCGGATGTTGAACGCGAGCTCGCGCTCAAGGAGTCCGGCGATCACGAACGGGCGGAAAAGTTCCAAGGCCATGTGCTTCGGAAGACCGCACTCGTCGAGCTCGAGTTCGGGGCCCACGACAATCACCGAGCGGCCCGAGTAGTCGACACGCTTGCCGAGCAGGTTCTGGCGGAAGTAGCCCTGCTTGCCCTTCAGGTAGTCGGCGAGACTCTTCAGCGGGCGGCGTTGGGTCATCGTGAGCGCGCCGGCGGAAGCACTGCTCTTCCTGATGGAATTGTCGAGGAGCGCATCGACCGCTTCCTGGAGGATGCGTTTCTCGTTGCGCAGGATAACCTCCGGTGCGTGGATGTCGATAAGCTTCTTCAAGCGGTTGTTGCGGTTGATGACGCGGCGATAGAGGTCGTTCACGTCGCTTGTCGCGTGGCGGCCGCCTTCGAGCGCGACCATCGGGCGGAGTGCCGGCGGAATGACCGGGATGCGGGTAAGGAAGAGCCACTCCGGACGAATGCCGGCGCTGATAAGTCCGGCGATGAGCGACAGACGTTTCGCGAGCTTCTCGCGCTCGGCGGCGCCGGCATGCTGGTAGCGGGCCGTGAGCGTCTTCTCGAGCTCCTTCAAGTCGAGCCCGCGGAAGAGGTCGTAGATAGCCTCGGCGCCGATACGCGCCTCGAAGAGACCGCCGTACTTTACCGAAAAGCGGTGATACTCAAGCTCGTCGAGCACCGAGCCCACGACGATGCCCTCTATCTCGGCTTTGGCAAGGATCATCTTCTCTTTCAGTGTGTCGCGCTCCTTGTCGCTCCCGAGCGACTTGTACTTCGACTTATATTCGCTCTCGAGCTCAGTAAGGAGTCGCTTCTTCTCCTCCTCGGCGATCTTCGTAACGATATATCCGGCGAAGTAGACGACCTTCTCGATATCGGTCGCAGACGCGCCGAGGACGAGCGCCATCCGAGACGGCACCGAACGCAGGAACCAGATATGCGCGACCGGCGTGCAGAGCTCGATGTGGCCCATGCGCTCCCTGCGCACGATACTGCGGGTGATCTCGACGCCGCACTTGTCGCAGACGATGCCCTTGTAGCGGATGCCCTTGTACTTGCCGCAGTAACATTCGTAGTCCTTTTCCGGCCCGAAGATTTTTTCGTCAAAGAGTC
>CAYHFY010000059.1:473-3097 GCA_964356085.1 uncultured Candidatus Saccharibacteria bacterium | reverse complement strand
ACCTTTAGGATCACGCTGTAGCACAAGAAGCTCTCACGGGTTTCCAGCAATTTAGAGAGTTTTTCCACTACCCGTTACCGGATAGGGTCACGCTTCCACATGAGCCTCCCGAGGTACCTCTCCTCTACCCCGCTATTTGAGAGTATACACACTAAAATGTCTGCAGCAACTTTGCTAAAGGCTGGGGATTCATAACCCAGTCTTTCGGTAGTGATGCTAAACTTGGAATATGGCCCATAAAGATCCAGTGCGAAGAAAGGAATACCACGCAAAATATATGAAGGAGGTTTGGTATCCGAAAAATAAAGAAAAACACATCTCATATGTGCGCAGAAATAAGGGCCGAGTGACTGAGTTTATTGAGCAATACAAAAGGGCGCGCTCATGTGTTGATTGTGGTTTTTCAGGAAGAGAATTTCCTTATGTACTGGATTTCGACCATGTTGACAGTAATGCCGTCAAGAAATTTAATGTCGGAAGTTGGTCTCACACTGTACTGAGTATTGAAGCGATTAAGCAGGAAATAAAGAAATGTGAATTAGTCTGCGCAAATTGCCATCGCAAACGAACATTTTCAGAAAAACTACAACCTAAATCACATTGAGTTCGCGGAAGACGGCCTCGTAGTGCGCGAGCGTGCGGCGCGCGAGCATCTCGGAAAGGTCGAAGGCCGAACCCTCGTGCGCTATTTGATTCCGCACCTTGTGCGCCTCCCACGCATCCTGGAGCGTCTTCAACTGCGCCGGATCGGCGGCCTTCAGCTTCTCGCCGACGCCGTCGCCCTCGTAGCCCTCCTTTGCAAGCACGTCGTCGAGCATGATATCGGCCTCGATAATCGCCTCGCGAAGCGCGCTCGGGCCGGTTTCCTCGGCGAGCGCCTGGATATGCTTCCAGCGAGGGTGCATATCCGTCGCCTCCTCCGGCCCGGTGATAAGGGTGTTATAGAAATGTTCTTCGCGCTTGCGCAACTCGAAGAGGCGCATCGTCGCATACACGATGACCAGGAGTCCGGCGACGGAGAGCGCATAACCGATGAAAATAATCCAGAGCCAGAGATTTGCGGCAAAGGCCAAGAGCGCACTGTAGTCGAGCGGCGAACGCGGACCGAAGATAGTCTCGTAGAGAAGGCGGAAGAAATATTCGACGTTGACCTGCGTTGCGGGCATCGCTTCCAGTATAACGAAAAAACTACGCGCTAAGCGCCTTCTCCACCGCGCTCCCTGCGGCAAAAAGGACGTTCTCCGCCTGGTGCGGCGCGGTGAAGTGGAGCCCGACGGGAAGCGATACTGTTCCCTGCTCGGCGGATTCTCGGAGAATCCGCCCCATCGGCACCGAGAGCGCGGGCATGCCGGTCAGGTTCGCCGTTACCGTAAAAATGTCTTCGAGATACATCGAGACCGGATCGCTCTTCTCGCCGAAGGCGAACGCGGGAGACGGCGTCGTCGGGAATGCGATCACATCGCAGGTCTCAAACGCCGTCTCGTACTCGCGGCGCAGAAGCGCGCGAGAGGCATCCGCCTTACGATAATAGGCGTCGATGTAACCCGAGGAGAGCACGAAGGTGCCGAGCAGGATACGCCGCCGCGTCTCCTCTCCGAAACCCTCGGTGCGCGAGGCGATGTAGTCGTCGAGCAGAGTCTTCTCGCGCGCGGCGCGGCCGTAGCGGATGCCGTCAAGGCGCGCGAGATTGGCCGATACCTCGGCCGGCATGATGACGTAGTAGGCCGCAAGCGCGTAGGCACTCGCAGGTAGGCTGACATCGATGAGCGTATGACCCTCGCGCACAAGCGCGGCGAGCGTAGCATCAAACGCGGCAAGCACATCTGCGTCGACCCCTTCTTCGAACAAGTGCCGCGGGACTCCTATGCGGAGATTTTCGCGCGCAGAGCGCGCGGGGTACAGACCGTCAGGAATAGTGGTCGAGTCGAGCACATCGATGCCGCGCATGACCTCGTAAAGGAGACGTGCGTCGGCGGCTGACTTGGCCAGAGGGCCGATCTGATCGAGCGAAGACCCCATCGCGATAAGGCCGGAACGCGAGACGGCGCCGTAGGTCGGCTTCAGTCCCGTAAGGCCGGTGAGCGCGGCTGGCTGGCGGATGGAGCCGCCGGTGTCCGAGCCGAGTGCGGCGATACAGAGATGCGCGGCGACCGCGGCGGCGGAGCCGCCGGAGGAGCCGCCGGGCACGCGCGAGAGGTCGTGCGGATTCCTGGTCGGGCCGAAGGCGGAATGCTCGGTCGACGAGCCCATCGCGAATTCGTCCATATTGGTACGGCCTATAAAAAGAGCCCCCGCGGATTTCAACTTCGAGATCGCGGTCGCGTCATAGGTCGCGCGATAGTTCTCGAGCATCTTCGACGCGGCGCTCGCCGTCTTCCCCTCTATCAGGATATTGTCCTTGATCGCGAGCGGGATGCCGCAAAGAAGAGACGGGTCGTTCGCGTCGATGCGCTCCTGCGCGGCGGCTATCGCCGAATCATCAGCTTCAAATATCTCCAAAAATGCGTTCAACTCCGGATTCTTCGCGTGCGCGGCGGCCGCGCACGCATCCCAGAGTTCGCGTACCGTGAGTTCCCGCGCCCCCCCCCCGCGCGCGCCCTGGAACAACAGCAATTAGTTAGGCC
>CAYHFY010000059.1:0-463 GCA_964356085.1 uncultured Candidatus Saccharibacteria bacterium | reverse complement strand
AACCCGGTTTGCTGCGGGGGGGGGGGGGCCGCCCCGGCACCCCATGTTGCGCTACCGGTCTGTCCCGGGGCGCGCCGCGGGCGCGCGGCTTCTACAATCGTCATTTCGTTCGCCCGGAGGTCCCGAGGATTTCTCGAGGGATTAGTCATGGCTGATTATTTGTTTGACAGCTAAGTATGCGCCATCTGCCGGCTTGCCCTTCGTAGCTTCTGCGGAGGAGGGGAACTGCGCAACAAGCGCTTCGGTGTACGCGCCCGCCGCGTGCGGCGCGCCGTCTTCGCGCAGGACATTGCGCAGGACGAGCTTCTCCCCCTTCAGATCGCTCGGCAATTCGAGTTTCTCGAGCTGTCCGACATACGCGAGTATCGCGTCAAACTCGCTCGTGAATTTCTCGAGCTCCGCGTCCTCTATCCGTATCCGCGCCAAGGCCGCCAGCTTCTTCACCTCTTCAGTCGTCGCCATA
>CAYHFY010000058.1:0-3113 GCA_964356085.1 uncultured Candidatus Saccharibacteria bacterium | reverse complement strand
GCCGCAGTCTTCTTCGCCCGCTCCTTGAGCTTCTTGTCGATCTTCACGGTGAGCAATGTCTTGGTGTTTTTCGTAGTGGTGGTAGCCATATACCGAAGTATATACTTTGGTATACCTCCGTCAAGCGTCTCGTCGTCGTCTTGCATAATCTCTGCATCAGAGTAGTGTTTCGCATGGACACCGAACCTTGGTGATATACGGCTTTTGCCGGAAAAATAGAGGGGATTGATATGAAGTGCGTCGGAATACGAATCGGCGGTGTAAACCCTGACAAAAGAACTCTGAAACAGTTTGTCGGGAGCGCAGAAGCGGGAAGTCCGCTGGGGAAACTCCTCATCGCCCTAACCCAGGAAACCGCATGGTCAGGCAAATACACGGTCAGCGCATCATTCTATGAAGAACCGCATCTGTGCATTGGCCACAAAACCTTCCTGTCCGAAGAACTGAACATCAACATCGAGACTGACGCCGAATGGTCCGTCCGTCGTGTGGAAGATTCGGTTCGAAAACATCTTCTCGATCTTCAGAAGTCGATACGACTTGCCGCCAAAATTCTACAGGGCAAGGTCAACAATATGCAGCAGGCACTAGACGATATCCCCGCAAATAAGGCGAAGGCAGCTGTCGTTGCGACATTCCCCGAAGCGACCGATATTGGACAATTTTCGAGTGGTCGGGACGACCTCTGTGCTTTTTACAAGAATGATGTGGATCGGAGTCCAATCTACATCGCGCGGGAAATTGATCATGAGTTCGTCGGTGGCGTGGCTCGCGTCGACTGCAACGCAATCTATTGGCACGGATTGCAAAACGGCATTGCGAATAACGATCGGCACAAACTCTTCTGGACTCAGCTAGCGCGAGCATACGCCGCGTGCAGGCTCGGAATCCCGGAAAAGGACTTGTCGTTCGAAAGCATTTTTGTCGTCAAAAATCCGCCGACATCTTTGCGAGTCGACCCGTACGTCGTCGACAAGGTTGTCCTTCGGACTCGGGGTGAGAAAGATGACATCGTCATTGTCGTTCTTTTCGGAGACAACAATTTACCGAGGAGCGTCTCCCCCGAATCGTCGGAACAAACGATAACTTAGCCGACAATATTGAAAAGGGCGGGGCGCGATACCATCGCGACCCGCCCCTCTTGTTTTCTTTTTCTCGCTACTTTCTACACACTACAACCTACTCTCTGGGCTAATTAAACACCTTATCCACCAGTCCGTACTTCTTGGCCTCATCGGCCGTCATGAAGAAGTCGCGCTCGACGTCCTTCTCTATTTTCTCCAATTTCTGCCCCGTGTTCTTGGCGAGGATACGATTCAGGTTGGCGCGGAGCTTTAGGATCTGCTTCGCGGTGATCTCGATATCGGTCGCCTGGCCCTCGGCGCCGCCGTGCGGCTGGTGAATCATCACCTCGGCGTTCGGGAGCGCGTAGCGCTTACCCTTCTCGCCGGAGGAGAGGAGTATCGCCGCGCCCGAGGCCGCCATCCCGACACAGACAGTCGAGACATTCGGCTTCACGTGATTCATCGTGTCGACCATCGCGAGTGTGGCTGTTACCGAGCCGCCCGGGGAGTTGATATAGAGCGATATGTCCTTCTTCGGGTCCTCCGCTTCAAGGAAGAGGAGCTGGGCAATGACGAGGTTCGCCGTATCATCGTCGATAGGCCCGCCGAGAAAGACGATGCGTTCCTTCAGAAGACGGGAATAGATGTCGTAGGCGCGCTCGCCGAACTGGCTCTTCTCGACGACCATCGGAATAAGCATTGAAGCGCGGGGTGAAGATTTCATAGGTAAAAAGTTAAAAGTCTTAAATAACCGAGACTTACTCTACGGCCGGAGGCGTGATAAGCGCGTTCTCCTGCGCTATCCGCTCGCCCCAGGCATAGAAGGCTCCGACGACTATCATGCCCACGATGACGATTATCGAGATAACGACGCCCCAGGACTGCGCCGCGGGTGAGGGTGCCGCGGGGAGAGCGGCGCCGAACATGCTCGGAGCGGGAGAAATCGGTTTTTTGTCTTCTTCCATACGCTATTTGCTCTCGGTATACATCTTCCGCGCTCGCTCGAACGCCGCCTCGGCCTCTGCGCGGCCATTATATCCTTCTACAGATACTTCGGAATCCTTTCCTTTCAGTTTCTTATAGGTTTCAAGGAAGTGCACGATTTCTTTAAGTGTGTGCTTATTTGCATCTTCAATATCTTTAACGTCGTCCCAGCGCTTATCTTCTACAGGCACCGCAATAATCTTGTCATCGCGTTCGCCTCCATCGATAAAATTCAAAATACCGATAGGACGCGCGTTCACGAGAATACCCACATCAAGCGGATAGGTCGTAAGTACGATGACGTCGAGCGCGTCGCCATCATCCCAGAGCGTCTGCGGCACGAAGCCGTAATCGAATGGGTATGCCGCGGCAGAATAATTGGCGCGGTCGAGCTTAATGAGGCCGGTAGCCTTATCAATCTCATACTTATTGTGTGAGTCCTTGGGAATCTCGATGATGACGTTCATCTCGCTCTTCGTGCCCGGATCAATATCGTGAAGTAGATTCATACGGGTGATTATACCTTAAACGTTTTTTATTCGTCTTTTGCTTTGTCGCGATCTTCAGTCGCATCGGCGACGGTCTCGTCGCTTGCGGGAAGCGCCGCGAGTTCTTCTTCAGCAGGGAGAGTAGTCTCTTGCGGTGCTTCATCAACAACCGTCTCGATGCTCTCGGTCGGCATAAGCCCCGCCGCCTCGGACGGGACCTCCACACTTCCTTCGCCGGTAGCTTGCGCAGACGCAACTACACTTGGATTTCCATCGTCGCTTCGCTCTGTGGAAATCTCGGCGCCTGCCGAGACGATATCGATATTCCAGCCGGTGAGCTTCGCCGCGAGGCGGACGTTCTGTCCGCCGCGGCCTATCGCGAGCGACTGCTCGTCTTCAGAGACGGTAACGACTGCGCGATGATCCGCCTCGTTAAGCTCGACTTCAAGCGGAGTAGCGGGGGAGAGCGCCTCCTTCACAAACTCCTTCGCGTCATCGTTCCACTCGATGATGTCGATGCGCTCGCCGCCGAGCTCGCTCATCACCGTCGAGACGCGCACGCCCCGCTGACCGACGA
>CAYHFY010000057.1:0-3128 GCA_964356085.1 uncultured Candidatus Saccharibacteria bacterium | reverse complement strand
CCGGCCTCGAGCTCGGGCCGGTCGGCACCGTGCTCTACTGGATCGCACTTGTCGGCTGGGCGCTCGCACTCGCATACCTCGTTCTCTTCGGCATCGCGCCAGCCGCCAGCCGCTACCTGCGGAGCTGGGGCGCGAGCGTCTCCGACGCGCTTAATTCGCGGGAAATGGCGTTTGCAGTCGCACCTTCGGAAAGTCAGACTTTCCGGAACGCTACGCCGGAGCCTCCGGTTCACGCGCCTGTCGTGGCGCAAGAGCCGCACCTCGAGCCAGCCGCGCCTCGCGAGTATTCGACCTATGAGGGCTTCAAATCTTTTGCACACAATGGAGCGCTCTCTATCGAAGATATCGTGAAGAGTCTCTCGCGCCAGAGCCCCGCACAGCCCCGCACAAACGTCGAGCCGGTGTACCAAAACGTGGAACCGATTCGCGAGAATGTCGAGCCGATTGAGGATGAACCTGTCGTCGCGGCGCCGGCGTCTGCTCGCGACTCCGTCCGACACGCTGATTCGAGCGTGACGGGCTTCGCCGCCGCGCTTCTCGAGGGCGACCGCGAGGCGGTTTTCGCCGGTCTGCGCCAGCACATTCGCGGCGGGGGAGCACCGGAACAGCTCCTCTCTTCGGTAGCTTGCCTTATCGACGACGTGTACCGCGCGCGTATCGACGGCACTTCCTGCGGTGCCGACCTCGCGCGCCTCTCTGCGCGCCTCGATACGCCGACCCTCGAGCGACTTGTCGCCTCGCTCGCGACCGCGATCGACTCGAGCTACTCGACAGGAGTGACGGGCGCGAAGCTCGCGCTCACACGCGCGCTCGCGGTGTTAGGAGTGTAACAACACGAGGGACACATCCTCGTGTTGTTATTTACGTGATTTAGTTTCTTCCGCCGCACGTGCGATGAAATCTGTTAGCGGCATCGCATCCGATTTTCCATTATCGCGGCTGTCCACCGAGACAGTCTTCGCCTCTGCTTCTTGGTCGCCGACGACGAGCAGGTAGGGGATTTTTTCTTGTTTTGCGCCGCGAATCTTCTTGCCGAGCGACTCGTTCGCCTCGTCTGTCTCCGCGCGGATGCCTGCCGCCTTGAGCGCATCCAAAACCTCGTTCGCATATACGTTATGCTTTTCAGACACGGGCAATACTTTTACCTGCACCGGCGAGAGCCAGAGAGGAAATGCGCCCTGCAGATGTTCGATAAGGACGGAGAGAAACCGCTCGATAGAGCCCATAATAGCGGCGTGAATCATCACGATGCGTTCTTTCTCGCCTTTTTCGTTTATGCACGTGAGGTCGAAGTTCTCCGGCATATTCATATCGAGCTGGATGGTCGCCACCTGCCAGAGGCGACCATGCGAATCTTCAGCCATGAAGTCCAATTTCGGTCCGTAAAAGGCCGCTTCGCCGACGCCGTCAATTGTTTCGGCGCCTTTTTCTTTTGCGATAGCGGTGAGTATGTCTTCTGCGAGTTTCCAACGGGATTTGTCCCCGAGATAGTTCTCGGGGTGCGCCGGATCGTGGAACGAGAGACGGATCTTCTTCGGCGCGAAGCCGAATGCGCCGTAGAATTTTTCGATAATGTCCCAGATATTCCTGAACTCTTCTTCCACTTGCGATTCGCGACAGAAGGTATGCGCGTCGTCTTGGGTAAATGCGCGGACGCGCGCGAGACCGTTCAATTCTCCCGATTGCTCGTCGCGATAGCACATCGTCGTATTCGCATATCTCTGCGGCAGTTCGCGATAGCTCCAGGGCTTTCGCGCGTAGATCTGCGTATGGTGCGGGCAGTTCATCGGCTTCAGCGCGAACTCGTCGCCCTCGCGCGTCGTGATACGGAAGAGGTCATCCTTGAATTTGTCCCAATGGCCGCTCTTCTCGTACAGATCTTTTTTCGTGATGTGGGGGATCTCGACTTTTTCGAACCCGCGCGCACGGCGCAATTCCCACACGAAATCATCGAGCAGATTGCGAAGGATCGTACCCTTCGGCGTCCAGAGCGGGAGGCCGGAACCCACCAAATCCGAAAAAGTAAATAAATCAAGCTCCTTCCCGAGCTTCTTATGATCGCGTTCTTTGTCTGTGTCCATATCTGCGGAATATACCATACCTCAAAGTGGCTTCAGCTCCTCGATCGCGAGCGAGGGTTCGGCGTTTCTGACCGAGACCTTGCCTTTCACGAGGAGACAGGCGCCGGGCGCAATGATGGCCGCATGCTCCTTGAAGAGCTTTGGGAACACGACCGCCTCGATGGAGTCTGTCGTGTCCTCGACCGTGAGGAACGCCATCTTCTCTCCGCTCTTGGTGAGAATCGTGCGGATGACGGTAACGAGCACCGGCAGGATAAGAAGCATGCCGGCCTGGCGTTCCTCTTTTATCTTCTTGATAGAGAGCGACGCTTTCTTTGTTGTCGCTTCATGGGCGTCGAGCGGGTGGCCAGAGACGTAAATGCCGAGCAATTCTTTTTCCCATACAAGCTTGTCGATAAGCGAGACAGGCTTTCCTTCGGGGAGCGCGAGCTGGGGCGGCGCCATCGTCGCACTGAAGAGGGAGCCTTGGGACAGAGTCGGCGCGGTTATCTCGCGGTGATAGGAGAGGAGCGTCTCGATATTCTCGAGCAGGGTGCCGCGAGATTGGTTGAGGGAGTCGAGCGCGCCGCATTTGATTAATGATTCGAGCGACTTGCGGTTCAGATTCTTCGATTCGATGCGTGAAAGAAAATCAGAAAGATTTTTGAAGACGCCGCGCGCCGCCCGTTCAGAGATAATCGCTTCTGAAATCCCGTCGCCGAAGTTCTTGATCGACGAGAGTCCGAAGCGGATGGAGTCTCCGCCGCTCGGCATTCCTGTCTCCGGGTACGCAATTTTCTTGCTAGAAAATTGCTCAATCCTCGCCTCGTCAGTCTGCGGGGCCCCTGCGACAGAAACGCCTTCGCGACGGACCACCGTGAACGCCGTTCCGCTCTCGTTCACATCAGGCGGTAGAACCGGGATACCCATGCGCTTGGCCTCGGCGACGAAGACGGCGATAGCGTCGGTGTCGCCCGAGTCGGCGGTGAGGACGGCGGCGAGGTACTCGACCGGATAGTTCGCTTTCATGTAGGCGGTCTGGTAGGCGACCTTGCCGTAGCTCGCGGC
>CAYHFY010000056.1:1720-3322 GCA_964356085.1 uncultured Candidatus Saccharibacteria bacterium | reverse complement strand
GGAGTCTTCTTCGGGAGCGCGTTCACCTTCTTACCCTCGATGATCTTTTTGTTCACCAGGAGATTGTGGATGGAATCCGTCGGCTGGGCACCCTGACGTATCCAATGCTTCACCCGCTCCTCATCGAGCGTGAGCGCCTTACTGCGCGGATTATAGGTGCCGAGGAGTTCGACGATATTGCCGGCCTTCGCCGCGCGCTCTTTCTCGAGGACGACAATGCGAAATGCCGGATCATTGGTCCGGCCGATGCGCTGAAATCGAATCATCAACATGTAGGCGGAACTGTACCAGACCGGCGCAAAAATCGCAAATAAGCGGACAATTTGCTACAGTGGAGGAAATGCCGATAGACGCTCTCTACGAAGGCCCGATAACGATGACCAGAAAAGGCTTCGGCTTTTTTGCCGTTCCTACGGCATCCTCTCCCGACTCCGCTGAAGCTACGTCGGGCAAGGAAGCCGAGGATCTCATCATCCCGCCGGAATGGGCCGGCCATGCGCTCTCGGGCGATATCGTAAAAGTTATCCCGATGGGCATGTATAGCGATCCCCGCGGCACGATGCCCGCGCGCGCCGCGGGCAAGGTGACTGAAATAGTTTCTCGCGCGAGAGAGACCTTCGTCGGTACGCTCGTCGAGGACCCCTCGACTTCACTCGGGGCAGGCGACAAACTCACCTTCTTACAACCCGACTACAAGAAGATGTACGTCCCGATCGTCATTCTCCCCTCGACTTCGCTCGGGACAGGCGACCTTGCGAAGCTGATTGGCAGTAAAGCGCTCGTGCGGCTCGTGAGCTGGGATGCGGACAAGGAATACCCGCTCGGTGCTATCGAAGAGGTTATCGGCAAGGCGGGCGTCCACGAGACCGAGATGCGCGCGCTCGCGCTCGGCCAGGGGTTCTCGTCTGACTTCCCTCCTGGTGTCGTCGCGGATGCGGAGAGACTGGAGAAGAGCGGCACCGCGATACTTGCGGAAGAAGCGTCTGCGCGGATCGCGCGCAATCCGCGCGCTGACTTTAGAAAGGTTCGCACCTGCACGATCGACCCGTTCGACGCAAAAGACTTCGACGACGCGCTCTCGGTACGGAAGCTTCCCGATGGAAACATAGAGGTCGGCGTCCACATCGCCGACGTCTCGTTCTTCGTGAAGTCCGGCACCGCGCTCGATACAGAAGCCGCCGAGCGCGCCACGAGCGTCTATCTCGTTGATCGCACAATCCCTATGCTTCCCGAGATCCTTTCCAACGACCTCTGTTCGCTCAAGCCGGAAGAAGACCGTCTCGCCGTCTCCGCCGTCTTCACGCTCGACGACGAAGCGAATATCCTCGACGAGTGGTTCGGCGAGACGGTCATCCACTCCGACAAGCGCTTCACCTACGAAAACGCGCAAGAGGTGCTCGACCAGGGCGCGGGCGACCTGCACGAAGAACTCTCGACGCTTTTTGAACTGTCAAAAAAGATCCGCGCCCGTCGTCAGGCCAAAGGCGCTATCGAATTCGATACCGCCGAGGTGAAGGTGGAGCTCGATGCTGAAGGCAAGCCCGTTGCCATCCGCTTGAAGGAACGCAAGGCGACCAATCTCCTCATCGAAGATTTCATGCT
>CAYHFY010000056.1:0-1620 GCA_964356085.1 uncultured Candidatus Saccharibacteria bacterium | reverse complement strand
GCCGTCTATACCACGCGGAATATCGGCCACTTCGGGCTCGCATTCGACTTCTATACCCACTTCACCTCGCCGATACGCCGCTATCCCGACCTTGTCATCCACCGGCTCGTGAAGGCGCACGCGGGAGGCGATCCTATCACCCAAGAAGAGATGCAAGAATTCGATCGGCTCGCGCTACACGCATCGGAGCGCGAGGTCGCGGCCGCCGACGCCGAACGCGACTCGATCAAGATGAAGCAGGTCGAATTCCTCGCGAACCGCATCGGAGAAGAATTCGACGCCGTCGTCTCGGGCGTCACCGAGCGCGGGCTGTATGTGGAAGAACAGACCACGCACGCCGACGGCATGATACGCATTAAGGATGTCGGTGATGATTACTTTGAATATGAAGAAAAGCAGTACCGCCTCGTCGGCCGCCGCACGAAAAAGGCATACCGCCTCGGCGACCCCATCCGCGTGAAGCTCGCCGCCGCCCGCATCGCGGAGAAAGAACTTGATTTCGTACTAGCATAAAAAAATAAGCGCGGATCCCGTAGAATCCGCGCCCCACCGTGACATTCAAACGTTTCGGCGCATATTCAGATTTCTAACCAGATGGAAGCCTCATCCATGGCCTTTGGATGAGTGAAGAACGTTTACCTTGGACCAGCCGGTTTGGACACCGAGTCCTACCTCACGTCCCACCCCACCAGGAACCTGACTTGGCTAGGAGTGTATACCTTATGTATGTATGAACCATGCAAATCTTACTTCGCGACCGCGACGGCCTCCTCGAATTTTACTGACAACAACTTGCTGACGCCGTCGCCGCCCATGTGAATTATGGACATCGTAAGTCCATAAACATGCTACGCTTGGAACATGGAACTCTGGCATGTACTCAACCGTGGTGTCGATGGACGTGAATTATTCATGGATGATCGCGACCGTATTCGATTTATTCACGACCTCTACGAGTTCAACGACACGTCCCCTGCTGATCCCAATCTTGGCTACCGTCTCAAATCTATGGACATCGTAAGTCCATATATCGAAAAGCGACCAAGAGAACGGTTGGTCGAAATACACGGGTGGTGCTTAATGAAGAATCATTATCACCTCCTTATTTCGGAACTTGTAGAAAAAGGTATATCCCTGTTCCTACGCAAGTTGAATGTCGGGTATGCAAAATCATTCAACGAAAAATATGAGCGGGTCGGTACCCTTTTCCAAGGACGCACGAAGAAAATTCATATAGAGCGTGATGCGCATTTTAACTACATCCTTCACTACATCCATCTAAATCCGCTTGATTACTTCCCTGGCGCAGAACTCTGGCGAGAGCGTAGTCATGCCGGTATCAATGATGCGCGAGGAGCACTTGAGTATCTAGACCAGTATCGTTGGAGTAGTTATTTGGACTATACGAATAGGAGAAATTTCCCTTCCATACTCACTACGTCACTCTTCAAGGACGTACTAGGTAATTATTTGCATTCTTTGCGCGACTATTTGGCAGATGCTGAGACAGATCTCGGACTACTCCGTCTTGAATGAATATATGGACTTACGATGTCCATAATTATAGCCGCCGCGAGAGTTGCCGAAAAAGAATTGGACTTCGTGCCGGTCGTATAAAAA
>CAYHFY010000055.1:0-3351 GCA_964356085.1 uncultured Candidatus Saccharibacteria bacterium | reverse complement strand
TCGGGGACGGTCATCGCCGCGCGCGGCGCGAATCTCGGCTTCGCGGCGACCGGCCGTATCTCCGCGGTCTACGCGGATGTCGGAGAGCGCGTCGGGGCGGGGGCGGTGCTCGCGGAGATGGAAAACGGCGATCTCGCCGCCGCGCTCGCGCAGAAGCGCTCTGCGCTCGCCGAGACCGAGGCCGATCTCGCGTCACTCCGAGCGGGCACGCGGCCCGAGGAGGTCGCTGTCGCGAGCACAGCCGTCGCGAACGCGGAGGCCGATCTCGCCGATGCCATGCGGAGCGCGTACACCACCTCGGACGACGCCGTGCGCAACAAGGCCGACGCCATATTCACCAATCCACGCACCAACCCGAAGCTGTCGTTCTCCGTCTCCTCCGCGGCGTTGAAGTCGGAGCTCGAACAGGAACGCGCGGCTCTCGAACCTCTCTTGGCGAGCTGGGCGCTTCTCGTCTCCGACCTCTCGAATGCGACGGCCGCCGGCGAGGCGCCGCGCGCACAAGCGTATGTCGAAAGGATCGCCTCGTTTCTCGCCGACGCGAACACGGTCGTGAACCAGGGCTTGCCGGATTCGACGATCTCTTCCGCGACGCTCTCGTCGTATGCCTCGTCGCTCGCGACGGCGCGCGCGAGCGTCGACACCGCCGCCGCCGCGCTCACGACCGACGTGAACGCGCTCGACGCCGCCCATAAGAATCTCTCCTTGAAGCAGGCCGGCGCGACCGCAGACGCGCTCGCCGCGCAGGCGGCGGCGGTCGCCGCCGCCGCGGCTGACGTCGAACAGGCGCGCGCCGCGCTCGCGAAGACGCGCGTCGTCGCGCCCTTTGCCGGCGTCGTAACGCGCATGGACGCGAAGAGGGGCGAGACCGTGTCGCCCTCGTCTCAGCTCATCGGCCTGCAGAGCGACGGCATCTTCCAGATCGAGGCGTATGTCCCCGAAGTCGCTATCGCGCAGGTCGCGGTCGGGAATCAGGCGACGACGACGCTCGACGCATACGGCGTTTCGGCGGAGTTCCCCTCGGTCGTCATCGCCGTCGATCCGGCGGAGACGATACGCGATGGCGTGCCGGCGTATAAGACGACACTCTCTTTTCTCGAGAAGGATCCGCGCATCCGGAGCGGCATGACCGCGAACGCCGTGATCACGACGGGGCTCCTACAGAACGCTATCGTCATCCCCTCCGGCTCCGTCCTGCGTTCCGGGGGCGCGGCATACGTCTCGCTTGTCGAGGGCGATACCGTTTCTCGCCGCGCGGTCGCGCTCGGTGCTTCTCCCGCGCTCGGACAGGTCGAGATCGTCTCCGGACTCTCCGCGGGCGAGGTTATCCTGCTCTCTCCCGAGCCGTAACGGCCGCATGTTTTCCATCCTCAACATCCGCGTCGGCTTCTATCTCGCGGTGCGCCAGCTCCGCCGCGCGAGCCTTTGGACAACGGGGCTTATCGTGTTTGTGATGCTCCTCACGTTTCTTAATCTCGTCGTCGTGACGGGCATCCTCGTCGGGCTTATCGAGGGTATCAACGAGAGTTATCGCACCCAGTACACCGGCGACGTGATCCTCTCCGCGCTCCCGACGAAGAATTACATCGAGGACACGCCCGGCGTCATCGCGTTCGTCACGACGCTCCCGCAGGTGTCGGCGTTTACGAAGCGGTATCAGGCGGGCGGCACTATCGAGGCGAATTATCTCACGCGCACCGACCCGACCGAAAAGCCCAACGCGACCGGCGCGCAGATAATCGGCATCGAACCCGCCGCCGAAGACGCATTTACGGGACTCGCGGGACATATCATCGAGGGCCAGTATCTCGCTGAAGGAGACTATGACCGGATACTCGTCGGCAACTATCTCCTCTCGAAGTATGCGTTTGGCGAACAGCCGGGACTCACGCCGCTTGATGACGTCGCCCCGGGGACCAAGGTGCGGCTCACGGTAAACGGCGCGACACGCGAGGTGGTGGTGAAGGGCGTCGTAGAGAGCAAGATAGGAGAGCTCGCGATGAGCGTCTTTCTTCCCGCCGCCGAGCTCCGCACGCTCGCGGGCCGCGCCGACCAGAACGTCGCGCAGATAGCGATACGCCTTACGTCGGGGAGCGACCCGATAGCCTTCAAGAATCTCTTGCTCGGGAGCGGCATCGGCGAGAAGGCCAGGGTACAGACCTTTGAAGACTCGATCCCGAACGGCGTCGCCGATATTAAGACAACCTTTGCGATGCTCGGCAACGGCTTCAGCAGTATCGGGCTCGTCGTCGCGGCGATTACGATCTTCATCGTCATCTTCATCAACGCCATCACGCGGAGGAAGTTTATCGGCATCCTAAAGGGTATCGGCATCTCGGGAGAGGCGATCGAGATTTCCTACATCTTCCAGTCGCTCTTCTATGCGGTCATCGGCTCGCTTATCGGCCTTGTCGTCCTCTACGGCCTCCTCGTACCCGCAGTCGCGGCGCACCCGATCGACTTCCCGTTCAGCGACGGGATACTCGTCGCGCCCGCGGGTGGCACGGCCGTGCGCATATTCCTGCTCGTTCTCACGACCGTCATCGCGGGGTACCTGCCATCGCGGATGATCGTGCGGCGTAACACGCTCGACTCTATTCTCGGCCGCAACTGATATGATCGAAGTTACAAATCTCGTGAAGAGTTTCAAAGACGGCCCCGTTGAGACGCGAGTGCTGAAGGGGATCGACTTTTCTGCGAAGGACGGTGAGTTTATCGCGATAATGGGCCGCTCGGGAGCGGGGAAGAGCACGCTCCTCTACCAGATATCGCTCCTCGACGAGCCTACCTCGGGCGAGATACGCATTAACGGTAAGGAGGCGCACGCGATGAGCGAGCGGGAGAAGATGCTCTTCCGTCTTGAAGAGTTTGGGTATGTCTTCCAGGATTACGCGCTCCTGCCCGAGCTCACTGCGCTCGAGAACGTCGCGCTCCCGCTCCTGATGCAGGGGATGAGTAATGCCGCGGCAGAGGCCAAGGCCTCTGCCGCGCTCGAACGCGTCGGTCTCGGCAAACGCCTCAAGAATCTCCCGAGCCAGCTCTCGGGCGGCGAACAGCAGAGAGTCTCCGTCTCGCGCGCTATCGCACACACCCCGGACATCCTCTTCGCCGACGAGCCGACCGCGAATCTCGATCGCGAATCCTCCGACACCGTGATGAGTATTTTCAAAGAGCTCCATAAGGGCGGGCAGACGATCATCATGGTGACGCACGAAGAGGAGTACGCGCGCTTCGCCGACCGCACCATCACCCTCGACGACGGCCGTGTCGTCTCCGGCTCCCGCATCTAGTCTCGATACTAATCTCATATCCTATGCGCATCCCTGGCTCGTCCTATCCACTATTTCCGCT
>CAYHFY010000054.1:0-3469 GCA_964356085.1 uncultured Candidatus Saccharibacteria bacterium | reverse complement strand
TCAAGTGTACATTTACATGCCTGTGGATAAAGTGTAGTATTGACAATAAGTGCGACGACGCTACACTATCGAGTATGAAAAAAGAAACTGGCGCTGCAGAGCATTTACGATTTGCCGTTCTGGCGGCAGACGTTGCTCTTTTTACTATTCGAGACAACAAATTATTGGTACGCCTCGTGAAAGTTGATCGTCCTCCTCACTTCCTCAACACGCAGGGGTTGCCAGGTGGTCTTATCGATCCAAAAGAAACAGCAGGGGAGACCGTCGAGCGCATTATTTCAACTAAAGCGCATGTCGCTTGTACTAAAACATATATCGAACAGCTCTACACGTTTAGTGCACTCGAACGAGACCCGCGTGGTCGCGTGGTCGCGGTTGCCTATCTGGCACTCGTGCCCTGGGAACAGCTGTCCGCGAAGGAACAAGCCGGCACGCCGGATGCCTGGTGGGCTCCTGCGAATGAAATTCGAGGTCTTGCCTATGATCACGACCAGATACTGGCTATGGCTGTCGATCGTCTCCGCTCTCGCATTACGTATACGACGCTCATCGGGAAACTGATGCCGCGTGAATTCACATTGACCGAGCTCGAACATGCCTATGAGAGCATCTTACGCGCCGATCTCGACAAGAGGAACTTCCGTAAGAAGATATTGAAGCTTAATCTGATGACTCCCCTCTCCCGCAAGCGTACGGGCGGAGCATTCCGACCGGCACAGCTACACCGCTTCTCGTCTGAAAAGGTTCGCGAGGTGGAGGTCCTGTAGCCGCCGTTATCCACACGGGGTATTGACAGGAAATTAGATAGGGTATAAGATACACTAAGATAGATAAAAGGGGTGGGGAAGTCATATTTTTTACCCTTACTTAGTGTTATATATACACTATATTTATCTGAATCAGTTCCTTGAAAACCAGGAGAAAACACATGGCAACAAGCTCAAGAAAAGTCGGTGTTGTCGTGGGACGATTCCAAGTCGCGCAACTGCACGAAGGACATAAGCGTCTCATTGCGTTCGCGCTCGGCGATAACGACATAACCGCAATAGTACTCGGGAAGGGCGAGGCGCTCCCTACGGAGCGCAACCCACTCCCTTCCCCGGTACGCGCCTGCGTCATTCGAGAATCATTTCCGACGATCGCAGTGCTGGAGATCGACGATCACCCAAGCGATGCCTGCTGGTCTGAAAACCTCGATTCCCTTCTTACAGAGGCGTTTCCCGACTCGGAGATCAGGCTCTATGCCTCGCGCGACAGCTTCTCTCCTCACTACTCGGGGCGTCTGCCGATCGTCGTGGTGCCGATGGTCCCGAAAGTCTCGGGAACGGAAAAGAGGTCCGCCGAAACGGATCCGAGCGAGTGGGATATTTCCTTTCGCAAGGGGATGATTGCGGCACAGCGCCTGCGGCCTGCTCTTTCTTACCAAGCGGTGGACATCGCCGTCATCCGCTATCCGGAGCTCGAGATTCTTCTCGGACAGAAAGAGACGGACGACGGCAAGTGGCGGCTCATCGGCGGATTTACCGATCCGAAAGATGGATCGCTTGAGGAAGCAGCTCTGCGGGAACTCACCGAAGAAGCCGGGAACATCTCGTCGCATGAGTTGACCTATGTCGGCTCGTATCGCGTCGACGACTGGCGGTACCGAAGAGAGCGCGACAAAATCATGACTGCCCTCTTCGTTACCTACTACCTCGCCGGCGCGCCGCATGCCAGCGACGATCTCGCAAAAATCGCCTGGTTCCCGCTCTCGATTGGTATGGAATACATCGTCGAAACACACCGCCCGCTCATCAAGCGAGTCATCGAAACAGTCAAGTCAACCAACTGAAAGGAATCACTACTATGAACGCGCCTGCAAACAATTCACGTATCGACCGGAATAACGATGTCAACACAATCGAACTTTCTGACAGCTATAAGGTCACGCACTGGAAACAGTATCCGCCTGGCACGACGAAGGTCTTCTCCTTCTTCGAGAGCCGCGGTGGCATGTTCCCGGACGTGACGTTCTACGGCCTCCAGTACTATCTGAAGCGCTATCTCTCCGGCCGCATCGTGACACCTGAAAACGTCGACGAAGCGGCAGAAGACTTCGAGACTCACTTCGGCACGAGCGAGCTCTACAACCGTGCGGGCTGGAATCAAATACTCGCGGCACATGGCGGACGGCTTCCGATCCTCATCAAAGCCGTTCCTGAAGGCACGAACGTGCCGACCGGAAATGTCCTGATGACAGTCGAAAATACCGATCCCGAACTGCCGTGGGTTACCAACTACGCGGAAACGCTACTGTCGATGATCTGGTATCCGTCGACCGTCGCGACTCAAAGCCGGTACATGCGCAATCGCGTGCTTAAGTATCTTGAGGAGACCGGCGATCCGTCCTTAATCGACTTCAAGGTGCACGACTTCGGCTTCCGCGGATCCACCTCGGTGGAATCAGCGGGCATCGGGGCCTCTGCACATCTGGTCAGCTTCAAGGGTACGGACACCTTCCAGGGCCTGCGTGTCGCGAAGAAGTATTACGGCGAACCGATGGCAGGATTCTCGATCCCGGCCGCGGAACATTCCACGATTACCTCGTGGGGCAAAGAGAACGAAGCGGAAGCTTACGCGAATATGCTGAAAGCTTTCCCAACCGGTCTCGTCGCCGTGGTCTCTGACAGCTATGACGTCTTTCACGCCTGCCGCGAGATCTGGGGCAAGAAACTCAAAGAAGCGGTGCTCGCCAGAGACGGCGTACTCGTCGTACGGCCTGACAGCGGCTATCCGCCCGACGTCGTAGTGCGCGTGCTCCAGATACTGGGCGAAGCGTTCGGATGCGAAGAGAATAAGAAGGGCTACAAAGTCCTCAATCCGAAAGTGCGCGTCATACAGGGCGACGGCATCAACTACGAGATGCTGGATAAGATCCTGGTCGCGATGAAGATCAACGGCTGGTCGGCCGACAACATCGCGTTCGGCTCGGGCGGCGGTCTTTTACAGAAGATGGACCGCGACACGCAGAAGTTCGCGTTCAAGTGCTCCGCGACGGAAGCGGACGGCACGTGGCGGGATGCGATGAAAGACCCTGTCACCGACCCGGGCAAACGTTCGAAGGCCGGACGTCTCGCACTCGTCCGAGAGAAAGGAATGTATCGGACGGTGCGCGAAGAGGAGGCCGACAGACTCGGTCTTAAGAATGAGCTGGTGTCGGTATTCGCCTACGGCGAACTCCTGGTGGATCAAAGCTTTGCCGAGATCCGTGCCCGCGCCAAGTGGTAACGTACTGTGTTACCGCACTATCCGCATATGACCGAGGTCATGTGCGGATATTTTTTAACATAGAGGGAGAGAATTAATGGTGGCTGTCCCCATTATCGTAGAGGGAGAGAATTAATGGTGGCTGTCCCCATTATCGCGCCCCCATTATCGCGCTACTCTTCTTCCCTCTTTATCAATGGGGGCCGGTATGGGTCGGTTTTGA
>CAYHFY010000053.1:0-3514 GCA_964356085.1 uncultured Candidatus Saccharibacteria bacterium | reverse complement strand
AGGCGGCGGGCCGGCGGAATACATTCCGATACCGACGCTCCGCGTCATTTTCAGCGATGATCGGACCGTCTCTGCCGGTGCCGACACCGCCTTTACCACCGCCGTGTATGACGGCAAGGGGAACAGGCGCGACGAGGCGCTCGTTACCTGGTCGTTCGGCGACGGAATGAAAAGGACCGGCGCCAGCGTTTTCCATACCTATTACTATCCTGGTGAATATGCCGCCGTCGTGCGCGCCACGACTCCCGACGGCGGCGATACGTCCGTCAAGTTCGTCGTTACGGCAAAGGAGGCCGGCATCACCATCGTTTCGGTATCGGCACGCGGCATCAGCCTCGCCAACAACAGCGCCCGCACGCTCGACCTCTCGTTCTGGCGACTGTCGGCGGGAGGGCAGGAATTCAAGATGCCGGAAGATACGCAGATCCTCGGCGGCCGCACCGTCCTCTTTCCGTCGCAGATAACGAAACTGCCGTTTTCGGATTCCGCACTCCTCCTGTACCCGAGCGGGGAAACGGCGTCCGCGTACCCGAAGACGGCCGCATCGGCGCCGCTCGCCTTCAGGGAGCAACCTTCCGCGCTGCAAACGAGTTTTAATACTGTGCAGGCGGTCGAACGGATTACGAGCACGAAAGAGAACATTCAATCCTATGAGAAAGCAGTAAGCGCCCCCCGCGAGACAGCGGCTTCGCCCGTCTCGCGGGGGGCGGTATTGCCTGCGGCGGCGGCCCCTGCTCTCGCGGAGCCTGCCGCCGCGGACGATTCTCGCGCCACAGGCATCTTCCGTTCTCCCTGGACGCTCGGATTCCTCGGCATCGTCGCGCTCGCGGGCAGTGCGTTTATTTTCCTTTAATCATCATGAAGCGGGTACTTATTTTTTCTCTTGCATATTATCCGCACGTCGGCGGCGCAGAAATTGCCGTCAAAGAAATAACGGACCGCATCGCAGATGCGGAATTTCATATGCTGACCTTAAATTTCGGCGGGGAGGCGAGAGAGGAAAAGGTCGGGAATGTGCTCGTCCATCGCGTGGGGAATGGCTCGTCGTACCTTTCAAAAGTGCTTTTCATACCGCGCGCGGCTCTTGCCGCGCGCGCGCTTCACCGCACCCCCCGTTTTGATCTCCTGTGGGCGATGATGTCGTACATGCTTTTCCCCATCGTGCTTGCGCGACTTCCGGTTCCGTATGTTGTGACGCTTCAGGAGGGCGACCCGTTCGAACATGTCTTCAGTCGCTTGCATATCGCGCTTGTCCGACCGCTGTTGAGAAAAGGATTCCGCGATGCCTCTGCGGTGACCGCCATCTCGACATTCCTCGCGACATGGGCGAAGCGCGCGGGGTTCCCAGGTACGCCGGAAGTGATACCAAACGGTGTTGATGTCGCGCGTTTTGCTCGCGCGCACCCGCGAGACCTAGACCCGCGCCATGACGTGCGTCTCGTGACCACCTCGCGTCTCGTGCATAAAAACGCGGTAGATGACGTAATACGCGCACTCGCGCGCTTATCCGCACACGTGCGGTTCATCATTTATGGTATCGGCCCGGATGAAGCGGAGCTTAAAGCGCTTACGAAGAAGCTCGGCGTCGGAAGCCGGGTGGAGTTTAAGGGCCAGCTAGCCCACGCCGGTCTTCCCGACGCGCTTGCCGAGTGCGATATCTTCATCCGGCCGAGCCGCTCCGAAGGCATGGGGAACTCGTTTATCGAGGCGATGGCGGCCGGACTCCCCGTCATAGGGACACAGGAAGGCGGCATAGCGGACTTCCTCGCAGACAGCGTGCGCAATCCGGACAAACCGCCGACCGGCTGGGCGGTGGACAGGGATTCGCCGGAGCAGATCGCGGCGGCAGTGGAACACATCCTTGCGAATCCCGATGAGACCAAACGTACGACGGCATATGCCCGCACATTCGTCTCCGAGAGATACGACTGGAGCCTCATCGCGGTGGAGATGAGAGAGGTCTTTAATAAAGTAACGAACGCGAAACCATGAAGATAGGATGTATCGGCCAGGGGTGGATAGGCAAGAACTATGCGGATCACTTTGAGGAGCGGAAGTTCACTCTCGTGCGCTACGCCAAAGAGAACGGATACGAGCGCAACAAGGAACACATTCGCTCATGCGACATCGTCTTTATCGCCGTGCCGACGCCGACGACGCCGCGCGGCTTTGACGCGAGTATCGTCGAGGAAGTCCTGTCGCTTATCGGCCGCGGGAAGATCGCGATCATAAAGTCCACCATCGTGCCCGGCACCGCCCGCAGGCTCCAGAAGAAATTCAAGGACAAAATCATTCTCTACAGTCCTGAATTCCTACGTGAAGCGTATGCGCGCCATGACGTCGACCGTCCGGAGCGGAACATTATCGGCCTGCCCTCCGATACGGCGCGCCACCGCGCCGCCGCGAAGCGCGTGATGAAGATATTGCCGAAAGCGCCCTACGAGCGCATCTGCACTTCCGACGAAGCGGAGATGACGAAGTACGCCGGCAACACGTTTCTGTATATGAAAGTCGTGTACATGAACATGCTGTACGACCTGGCTCACGCGCTCGGCGCCGACTGGAACATCATAGCGGAGAATCTCGCCGCCGACTCCCGTATCGGGTCGTCGCATCTCCAACCGGTGCACGCAAGCGGTCATGCCGAGACAAGAGGGCGGGGCGCCGGCGGCCATTGCTTTATCAAGGACTTTGCGGCTTTTGCGGATTTGTATAGGAAGACGGTCTCTGACGCGACTGGCCACGAACTGCTCACCGCGCTCGAACGCAAGAACAGCGAGCTGCTCCGTACGAGCGGGAAAGATCTCAATCTTCTGGAAGAGGTGTACGGCAACACGCGCTTGACGCGCCAGACAGATAGATTATAATGACGTTATAATAGTAATTATTACGGTTATGGCAACGATGCAGAAATTCATTAAGGTCGGTTCGTCAATTGCAGCGGTCATCCCAAAGCGTCTTCTCGGCGTCCGTGGCGCAGGTGTGCCAATCAGCGTGGAGCGTGGTGAACGCAATACATTTATTGTGCGCGTATTTCCTCGCAAATCTGTCTCGCTTAGTGCTCGTGAAAAGCGCGTACTCTCAATCACCGATGCGTTTATTGATCGGTATCGTACCGATTTGAAACGCTTGAAAAATGCTTAAGTATCTTTCTGAAGAGGAGATTCTGTTAATCCACAACCGTCTCGTAGACGAGACGGGCGGATTACATGGTATCCGAGACTATAATGCGCTACATAGCGTAGCTGGACAACCTCGACAAGTGGTGTTCGGAAAAGAGCTATATCCGACGTTATTTCTCAAGGCCTCTGTCTATGCGCGCAATATTATTGCGCATCATCCGTTTCTTGACGGAAATAAACGTACTGGCATAACAGTGGCATCTATTTTTCTTTTTGATAACGGATATAGTATTGAAGCAAGAGAGGGCGAATTTTATGAATTCGCATTGCACATTGCCGAAGATAAGTGGGAATATGAAAAAATTTCCGCATGGTTTGAGTCGCATACAACC
>CAYHFY010000052.1:0-3557 GCA_964356085.1 uncultured Candidatus Saccharibacteria bacterium | reverse complement strand
AGAGGATAAATGAGAATTTATGCCGCTTCTCGACCGCGACGCGCAAGGGCTTCCCCGCCCCTACGAGGTGCTCCTGCCCGACGACTTCTTGAATCGTCTGCGGGCGTATCCTCGCGGCGAGGGGTTCCATAGGGCAAGCGTACTCTTTTGAACGTCTGGTGCAATGAACGTTTTAGGTGTAGGGTTTGCCTGAATTGTCCTTTGAGAGGAGAAGACCATGACGCTTGTGGATGCAGTCGATCAGTTCCGTTCTTACCAGGTCAACCGAATGATGAAACAACTTGAAGCTCTGTGCGACAAGGCAGACGCGAACTTCATCGCGTTTCGGCAACTGGCAGTCGAGAATCTGCCGGAGGCCATTCGCAGGCTTCCCGAATTCATCTCGGCCGCTCGTGATGCAAGCGGCAATCGGGCTTACGAGGGTGTGGCTGGCGGTCCTAACCAGGACTGGATTGTGCCGCTCTTTAATGTATTCGGAGAATGCTACACGGCACTTGAAAGCGAAAGCCGAGTCGCAATCCTGAAGCACCTGTTCAATTACTTCAACTCGCTTCGCTATGATTACAGCCAGAACCACGTCGAGCGTATCGAGTCTGCTGCGCTCGTGGCCGACATCGTCGTGAGCAACGGACTCTATTGGCCGGGGATTGACCGGCCGAAGTTCCTGCTCGCGGGGAAAGATGTTGAGGCGCTGAAGCGAATGCCGCGGCAGGAGTTCGATTCTTTTTGGATTGCGCTCGCCATCATCTACAACAACGCATGCGGCACGCCCCCCGTTCGGCAGTGGTACTACAAGGAGTTCCCAGAAGCGGTCGAAGCGGCAATCGGGTATCTCGCAGCTGTCTTCACAGTGAGTGCCGAGGGGGCAGCGAAGAAAGATGGCACCGAGTTCGATGTTGAACTGACGACGCGTTTGAACAAGCATCTTGACCCGGCCGTCCACGAACGCGTTCTGGCCAAGATCACTGAACGGACGTGGATTATTCTCCCTAATTGATTGAACCTTTTGAAGACGGCGCGCGAGCGCCGTCTTTTGTGCGGGATAGGAGAATCGAACTCCTGCTTGTTGGGGATAACACTCCTTTTCTCTTTGATCGAGGGAGGAGCAAGGGAAGTTCATTCCTGGGGGGAAATCATCTTTCACTCAGCCGGTTTTGAGTCTATGAAGTGGTAATTTTGTTCAGAGCGCGGCACTAGGTGTCGCGCCTTTTTGTACCCCTATCTTATTTCAAACATATGCTGGCTCGGGTTGTGTTCGGGGTGGAAGGCGGTCGTGTGGACCTTGTCGCCGCGCGTCTCGTAGAGGGCGTGGGCGGTCTTCCCTTCGGGGTGAAACTCCGTCGCGAACCACTTGCCGTTGCGGACGTTGTAGAGCGGGCGCGTACCCTGCATCGCCTTGTTGTAGACGGTGGCGTAGACCGAGTTATTCCGGATCATATACTGCGGACGGACGGAATGTGCGCCGCCTACGTTTCCGTACTGCGCCGTATGTACGAATCGGGTGGTGTTCATATCGCCAGTATAACTCTCGGACTCGTTTTGTGCGGGATACCGGAATCGGACCGGTGCTATCAGTTTGGAAAACTGATGTTCTACCATTAAACTAATCCCGCTTTCGCTGAAGCTACGGCGGGGCACGGCCCGCTTTTGCTTAGTGCGAGAATACCATTTTTGCGCTAGCCTTTGAATATGCCGCGCTTCGCGCCTTACTCTGGTATTATCGCCGCGCTCGCTCTCGGTGCGCTCGTAGCGACTCTCTCGGAGCGAGTAATCTCCCTGCCCGTATCCGAGCGCGCCGCGCCGGCCGCCTCCTCGACACTCGCCGTCTTCCCTCCTGAACCTACCCTGCTCGCGCCGGCTCTCTCTGAAAGCGGGTCGACGGCCGATTTACCAGAAACTCCTACCTCTCCAACGCAGGAAACGCCCGCGCCGAAGAAGTCAGTGCCGCCTCCTCTGCCCGCCTCGCCACTCGCGCCCTCCGAGCCTGTCCCGACAGCTCCCCCCGCTACTGTCGAGCCGGAGTCCTCGCCTGCCGAGACGAATGCGGCGCTCGACGCTTCTGCGGCGGTGCTCCGCGCGGCGCTCGTGAATATCATCTGTTATGTCCCCTCCGGAAGCGGTCTGCACTCCATCAGCGGAAGCGGCGTCTTCGTCGATTCGAAGGGTATCATCCTCACCAATGCGCATATCGCGCAATATTTCCTTCTTAGGGATCGCGGCGTTTCCTGTCGTATCCGCTCCGGCAGTCCCGCTACAGACAGCTATGAGGCCGCCCTCGTCTTCATCTCTTCCGCGTGGATTAGCGCAAATGCGAGCATCTTGACCCAAGAATCTCCGATTGGCACCGGCGAACACGACTTTGCCCTTCTTGCCGTTACGGGGAGCGCATCGAGGAACGCCCTTCCCTCCTCCTTCCTCTCCATACCGCTCGCGACGTCTCCTCCGCCGGCAGGCACGCCGGTCGTCATCGCTTCATACGGAGCGCAGTTTCTCGAGACGAGCCAGGTACAGTCTTCCCTCTTTCCTACGATCGTCTTCGGCTCGGTGAAGGATGTATTCACCTTCGCCGCCAACACCGTCGACGTTCTTGCTCTCGGCGGTTCGGCCGCGGCGCAGGAAGGCTCCTCTGGCGGCGGCGTCGCCGCCGCGTCCGGCGAGCTCGTCGGCACCATCACTACGAGCACCGTCGAAGGCCCGACCGACACGCGCTCGCTCGATGCCATTACCGCCTCATACATCCGTTCCGCATATGCGAATGAGACTGGGGAGGCGCTCGATATCCTCCTTTCTAGGCCGATAGATACGGCAGTAAACGGGTTCGCGCAGAAGATTCCTGCGCTCGAGGCTCTGCTCACTGCCAATCTACCCTGATTAGTCGGGCCGCCGAGATTTGAACTCGGACTACAACCTCCCAAAGGTCGCGTGCTACCGTTACACTACGGCCCGTCAGTCGCACTCTAGCATGCTAAACGATTTGCGGCAGATAGCTGACAAGCGCCCTGCCGTCAGATCGGCGGAGCCAGACGAGTATGCCGTCGACCTGCCAGTCTCCCTCCCACCCTTTCTCAAGGACATACCACTCCCCTGTCCTCGCGACCTTCCGGATCTTCGCCTCGTGCAAATTCAATGACGGATCATAGATGTCATAGTCAGCGGGCTTGTCCCGCGAAGCTTCAGCGGAGTGGGGGAATTCGTCGACGAGATTTGTCTTCACTTCGACAAAATGAAGCGTATCTTCTTTCTCCGCGATGATATCCAACTCGCCGGTTTTACGTGCGACATTACGATCACGGATAGAGAATCCATGCCGTTTGAGGTATTCAACAGCCACCCTTTCACCCAAGTTCCCGACTTCTTTACGTGGTAAAGACGAGATATCCACGGCCTTTAGAAATATGGCTCACTTCCTTACTATTTCACGGACTTCCCGAAAAGTCTCCTGTCCTTTATCCACAGTGTGCACAGGTTTGTACACACCTGCAAAGTCGTTTCGAAATCACGTTTCGGTGCGGGTAGGGAGAATCGAACTCCCATCATCTGATTGGCAACCAGATGTT
>CAYHFY010000051.1:0-4012 GCA_964356085.1 uncultured Candidatus Saccharibacteria bacterium | reverse complement strand
CGACGAGGGAACCGACAGGGTCGACGTGCGAGTCGAGCGAGGCGAGGGCGATCTTGGTGCGGCTCCCTGGTTCGCGCGCGAGCGCCTTGACCTCAATAGCGCCCGAGGCGAGCTCCGGCGCCTCGAGCTCGAAGAGCTTCACGACAAACTTCGGGTGCGCGCGGGAGAGGCGCAGGTACACACCGCGGAAGCCTTCGTCCACTGCATAGAGATACGCGCGGATGCGCTCGCCCATGCGGTATCGCTCGCCCGGAATCTGCTCCTCGTAGGGGATGATGCCAGTCGTACGCCCAAGGTCGACGAAGATCGCCCCGCGCTCCATCCGCTGGACGATACCGCTCACGATCTCGCCCTTCTTCTCGCCGAACTCCTCCATCATCGAGAGCTTCTCGGCCTCGCGCACCTTCTGGATCACGACCTGCTTGGCCGTCTGCGCCGCTATCCGGCCGAAGTCGTCCTGCGGTTCAAGCGGGAAGATGATCTCTTCGCCGAGCTCGACGCCGCGCTTCATCAGCTTCGCATCCGCAAGCAAGATGTGCTTCTCGGCGTCGAAGCGGGGGAGCTCGCCCTCGGCGAGCTGTTCGTCTCCTTCGTGGAAGGCGTGCGAGTGGCTATGCTCCTCGGGGATTACTTCGTCGGGCGCAGGGAACCTGACCGTGGTCTCATCAACGACGGTCTTGGCCTGCTCGAAGGCGATCGTGCCGGTATTGAGGTCGAGCTTGGCGCGGATAATCTGCCCGCGCTTGCCGTATTCGCGCTTATAGGCAGTCGCCATCGCGCTCTCGATGGCTTCTATCATCGTCGCGCGGCTAATACCCCTGTCTTCGAACTCCCCGAGCACCGCATTGATTGTTTTGAGGTCTATCATATGGATTGTGTATGTCGCACGTTTTATAAAGAAAGCCCCGAGAGGGCCATTCATGAGGAGAAGTATACCAGACACTCTGTGCGCGTCAACAGGATTGCCTAAATATAAAGGGTGTATACTGACGGCACTTATTCGTTTACACATAAATCATGGATGCTGAAATAATGAGGCCTGGTTCTTGGGAAGATCAAAAGAAGAAGCTCGACAAGTCGCCGGATTTTCATCTTGACCCAGAGAAAATGAGGGACTCTTTTGATGACCTTATCGACAACGTTGGTCCTGCTGGCGCGGCCGCTGATATTAGGAATCGGCTTGAAGAAAACCCGGACGATACCGAAGCTCGTCGGCAAGCAAATTTACTCATCAATAAATATGCGCCGTTCGCTGAAGATCTGAGAGCTCTGCGAGATAAGCTTCAGCACTAAAGTAAAATCGTAATAATGTGGGTAAAGCGCGGGTCGCCATAGGCGACCCGCGCTTTACTACGAAGCATATGCACGTTTCGGAAGGGGAGCTGAAGGAGTTCAAAGTGTGCCCTTCCATGCGAGTTCAAATATCATTCGCATCATCTGATGGATGGTGTCGCTCTCTATAATAATCCCAATCAAGTTCTGCCCACCGAAACTGACAATTGATACTTTATTAGTGCCGTAAATCGTAATGTCACCTTTCCAAGGGAAGGCATCCTTAGAGATTGAGCGGATTTTGGGGAGTGTCGATTTTTTTACACCTTTATACGCGGTCTTTTCATACTCACGGTCTTCTGGTGTTTCAGGAATGATACCGCGTGTCGTAATGCCGAGCTGTTCTTTCGCTTGTATATAGTCATGATACTTTTTCTGAGGCAAAAAACGCATCAGTTCAGCGACATTAACGAAACCGACCATCTCGTATTTCTTATTCGTCGCTAGGTGATCCCCATAAATCTCCATAACGCCCTCAATTCCCTCAAAGTAGGAGACCTTCGGCTTATCCGTAACCCCCGCATAAAGACCTTCAAGGTCTGGAAGAATTTCCTGGAGTTTCTGGTGTTGTTCCTGTCCGCGAACAATAACCCGCTCACTAAGATGCAACAGCCGCTGAGGGTTTTCGATAGAATAGAAGTATTTACCGCGCTTTTCAAGTTCACTCACTAACCCCTTGATGGCGAGAGCCCCCAGCACTTCATAAACAGTACTGCGCTGCAGCTTCGCTTGCTTCGCTATCTGCGAAGGGAACGCCCCTCCGAGCTCAAAGAGCACCATATAGACCCGCGTTTCTTTTTCAGAAAGTCCTGTGTCCTGAATCGTTTTAAATAATTTCTGATTCATTTGGATACGGTAGCAGAGATGACGATTTCTGTCTATGTGAACCGACAAAGCTTATGCATACCTGAAAATAGATAGGCGTATGTTAGGCTTTCTCAATATATTATGTCCATTATATATTACTAAAAGGCGAATAATGTCTTACTCTGCCTGAGGCAAATTTCCCTGTAGCTCTAAGTTCATTGAAAAGGAGAGTGGTATGAAGAGGTCATTCAAAGAAATCATGTTGCTCGCGCGCATATGGTTGATGGCTTGCAGATGTCACGATCTTTCTATCGTTGTAAAACATTGCAACCAAACGCCTTCTGCAAATAAAGAGGTGCGTAAAATCTGGGAGGAGCGCTACAACGACCTATCGGCAAAAGACATCAAGCGTCGCCTAAATGATATGACCTTCATTGAAGTGCTAGGTGCGTATAGCGATGAAAGACATACGGAGGCCGGGACACTGCTTAAGGCTCGAATCACTGAGTTGTACACGACCATGGTGTCCACGACCGCCGAAGAAGCCCTTTACGCATACGAAAATACACGGGGGTTGGGCGTAGTACAGAAGTATTTCTGGGATGAGTATATTCGCCTAACAAAGGCGAAGGCGCAAAATTGCACCTCCTTGAAGGAGGCTCGTGAGAACGGGCTCAACGGTGACTATTACTCTGAGGTGAAAGCCATATGGGAAGCACGCGCAGACGAGCTTTATCTTCAAGATGCGCTCGAACGCTCCCCACTATGCACTATCGCAGATGACGCCCTCGGTGAGCAGAAACGTTGTGGAAGCGAGCGAGGACGCAAGGTCTGGGAAAAACGTTTCATCGAACTATCTGACAAGGAGGCATCGGCAGCCTCTGAAGCTTGCGAGTCAATCGAGCTCGCTCTCAAGAAATACCGCACGACGATTGAACATTCATTGGCAAGAGACATCTGGGGAGCTCGTCTTACGGTTCTCATAACAAGAAAATTGAAAAAAGTCGAGCATAGCCTGGAGGTTGTTGCGATGTACCCAGCAATGCAAAAATGCGAACCCGCATTACAACAGTTGAACATCCGTTATATGGAGCTGATTTTGGATGAATCTGTTTAGTTGCGTCAGTTCGTTGGCCCTCGCTAGCAACGAGGGTCTTTTATTTTCAGAGTTCTGCACGCTTTGGTGTGAAAAGCGTGCCGCGCCGGAGGCGCGGCGCGGTATACTCTAATCACTATGCACGTTTCGGAAGGGGAGCTGAAGGAGTTCATTATCGACTCTGGCCTCGTCGCCAAGAAGGAGATCGACGCGGCCGATGCGGAGGCGAAGAAGCGCGGACAGTCGCTCGGCGACATCCTCGTCTCGCGCGGCGCTTTGAGCGAAGACGCGCTCCGGCGCATCCAGGCCTACGTGCTCGGCATCCCCTTCGTAAATCTAAAGGAGTTCCGGATCCCGACCGATACGCTCGCGCTTATCCCCGAGCCGATAGCCCGCACGCACAACATCATCGCCTTTAAGAAGGAAGGGGACTCGCTTGAAGTGGCGATGCTCGATGTCGAAGATCTCGCCGCTATCGACTCGGTGCGCAAGAAGACGCGACTTAAGATACTGCCGCGCCTCACCGACACCGAGAGTATCAAGTACGCGCTTCTGCAATATCAGAAATCGCTTAAAGACGAGTTCGGCGACATCATCTCTGCCGAAGCGTTGAAGATCCGCGTCATCGCGGAGAACAATAAGGACCTTTCCGGCGACGACCTTAAGAAGATGGCGGAGGATCTGCCGATCGTGCGCATCGTCGACACGCTTCTCCAACACGCTATCGTCCAGGGAGCCTCCAGATCGGAAGAGCACACGTCTGAACTCCCGTCACAC
>CAYHFY010000050.1:0-4025 GCA_964356085.1 uncultured Candidatus Saccharibacteria bacterium | reverse complement strand
TATGAACGGAATCATTACAGAGATCATCGGGCCGGTTGTCGACATCCACTTCCCGTCGAAAGACGGAGTCGCCGGCGCACAGAGACCGGCTATCGGCGACGCACTTATTATCGACAAGAGCGACTCGCACGGCCGCATTACGCTCGAGGTCGCTTCGCACCTCGGTCTCGACCGCGTGCGCGCGATCTCGATGAACGAGACGGCGGGTCTCGCGCGCGGCGCGACGGTCGCCGCGACGGGCGCGCCTATTAGCGTGCCAGTGGGCGAAGCGACGCTCGGCCGCCTCTTCAACGTCCTCGGCGAGACGGTCGACGGTAAAGATGCTCTGCCCGCCGACACCCCGAGGCTCCCGATTCATCGCGCCGCGCCCTCCTACGACGAGCAGACGACCAAAGCCGAGGTCTTCGAGACAGGCATCAAGGCGATCGATCTCATCATCCCGTTTCTTAAGGGCGGCAAGGTCGGGCTCTTCGGCGGCGCGGGCGTGGGCAAAACAGTTTTGATTCAAGAGCTGATTAGAAATGTCGCGACGGAGCACGGCGGTTACTCCGTCTTCGCGGGCGTCGGCGAGCGCGTGCGCGAGGGCAACGACCTGTATCACGAGATGGCCGAGTCGGGCGTGCTCGCGAAGACCGCGCTCGTGTTCGGCCAGATGAACGAGGTGCCGGGCGCCCGCGCCCGCGTCGCGCTCTCGGGCCTCACCCAGGCGGAATACTTCCGCGACGAGGGCGGCAAGGACGTCCTCTTCTTTATGGACAACGTCTTCCGTTTTATCCAGGCGGGTTCTGAAGTCTCGTCGCTTCTTGGGCGCGTGCCGAGCGCCGTGGGCTACCAGCCGACGCTCGCCGAGGAGATGGGCAAGCTCCAGGAACGCATCACCTCGACCACGAAGGGCTCCATCACTTCGGTACAGGCGGTGTATGTTCCCGCCGACGACCTCACCGACCCGGCACCGGCGACGACCTTCGCCCACCTCGACGGCACGGTGGTGCTCTCTCGCGCGCTCGCCTCGCTCGGTATCTATCCGGCCATCGACCCGCTCGAGTCCTCCTCGGCCGCGCTCACACCGGAGATTGTGGGCGAGGAGCACTACCGCGTCGCCAACCAGGTCAAACTGGTGCTCCAGCGGTACAAGGACCTGCAGGACATCATCAACATCCTCGGCATCGAGGAGCTCTCCGAGGAAGACCGCCTCTCGGTCGCCCGCGCGCGCAAGATAGAACGCTTCCTCTCCCAGCCGTTCTTCGTCGGCGAGCCGTTTACCGGCACACCGGGGCAGTATGTCTCGCGCGAAGAGACCGTGCGCGGGTTCAGGGAAATAGTGGACGGCCTGCACGACGATAAGCCGGAACAGGCGTTCTATATGAAAGGGGGCATTGATGACGTCAAATGAGAACGTTCCATCTGACAATCGCAAAAGTCGGCGAAAACCTCTTCGACGGGGACGCGCTCTCGGTAGTCCTACCGGGCAGGGAGGGCGTCTTTCAGGCACTCGCCGGACATGAAGCGTTCATCTCCGAACTGAAGAGCGGCGAGGTGCGCGTCCGTTCGGCGGATAATCAGGAATACCGCTTTGCTCTGCCACAAGGAGGCATCGCCGAGATTTCTCGCAATCAAGCGACTATCCTTCTCTAGGGCTTGCGCGTCCTGCAGGGGGCGTATACTAGGGGCATGACCTTCGAAGGCAACGGAGGCGAGAGTGTCCCGCCGCGATCCGTCGTTCCGCACTATCACGGCGACGAGGTTCGGGCACTGTTCGTCATCAGCGCCGTCGTGCTCGTCGTCGCGCGATCTACCGGTGCCGATCTGCCACTCTCCACCTTCGGCACCGTCGCTTCGGCGGTGGCGCTTGTCGTCGCGGCGGGCATCACGAACCCCACCCAGTTCTGGATCCACTGGATGAATGCGTTTCTCGCGATGTCCGGCACGCTCCTCTTCGGAACGGCGGCCGTCGAGAATTATCGCTCGGGCATAACCATCTTCGATTCCTCGTTCATTTACGTCGAGGCGCTCGCCATCCTCTCGCTTATCGCGCTTTACTTCACCACGCGGACAATCCGCGGCATCAAGCAACGCCTCAAGGGGTGAATCCTCGCCCCTAGTCCGGGTGAAAGCACTCTCTCTTCGTGGTAGCATATCCGCATATGTCATTCCAAAGTTTCTTGCTTAACCAGTACGCGAAGTGGAAGATGAAGGATGTGCCGAAGGAACAGCGCGAACAGATGACCGCGCTTGTGACGAAGGATCCCCAGCTCTTCAAGAAGATCGGCGAGGAGATCGAGCGGCGGAAGAAGGGCGGCGAGAGCGAGATGAAGGCGGCGATGGAGGTGATGAAGAAGTACCGCACCGAGCTCGCTACGCTCATGCAAAAGTAATATGGACACGCTCGTCCCGCTTCTCGTCTTCGGTCAGGCGCTCGGCGCGTGCATCGGCGCTCTCGCGGCAGTCTGGGGCGAGATCGCCTACGTCCGCGCCTTGAAGGATGGAGAGATAGATCGCGCCGAGCGCGCGCACCTCGACGCTCTCGCGAAGGGACTGCGCTTCGGCATGTCGCTCATCCTTCTTTCTTCGCTCGGCCTCGTGATTCTCGCGTACGCGCTCCGCGCGGCCGACCAGCCGGCGCTCTCGGCGAGTTATTGGACGCTCATCGCGCTTGCGGCCCTTATCGTCGGCGTTTCGTGGGCGCTCTCGCGTCGCCGCGTCTCCTTCGCGCTCGGTTCTGCGATCGTCTTTACGGCTTGGTGGTTCCTCGCCTACCTCTTGTTTGGACGCTTGCCTGCGCTCACCTTCGGCTCCGCGGCCGCGTTCTTCGTCGTTGCGGCGACGATTTTCTACGTCCTGCTCCGCGCCACTCGCTCCCTCGCTCGCACTTCGTAGCCCCGTTTCCTAACGGGAGCGTAGTAGTGCCTTGCGCAAAAGCTGAAAGGGCCTTAGGGTGCTGAAATGCTGAAGATAGGCATCGTGGGTCTGCCGAACGTGGGGAAGTCCACGCTTTTTAATGCGCTCACGAAGGCCTCGGTGCCGGCAGAGAATTATCCCTTCTGCACCATTGATCCGTCGGTGGGCGTGGTGGGAGTTCCAGACGCGCGGCTTGCGGAGCTTGCCGCGTTTTCGAAGAGCGAGAGAGTGATTCCGGCGGCGATAGAGTTCGTCGATATCGCCGGGCTTGTGAAGGGCGCGGCCGAGGGCGAAGGGCTCGGCAACCAGTTTCTCGCGAACATCCGCGAGACGGACGCGATACTCCAAGTAGTGCGCTTCTTCGACGACACGAACATCACGCATGTCGCGGAGGAGGTCGAGCCGTATAAGGATATCGAGGTGATCAATCTTGAGCTCGTGCTCGCCGACGCGGAGCAGGTACGGAAGCGGCGCGACAAGCTCTCGGGGGATATAAAAGCGGGACGCAAGGACGCCATCGCCGAGGACGCCGCGCTCGTTCAGCTCGCCCAGGCATTCGCGGCAGGGAAGCTCGCGCTCCATGCGGACCTTACTGACGACGAGAAGAAGCTCGTCGCGCACCTGAACCTGCTCACGATGAAGCCGATCCTCTATGCGCTCAATAAAAAAAGCGGCGGGCATAATCTCGACGAGCTTGCTGACGGTCGCGCGGAACGCGCGTACGAGCTTATTAAGGCGCTCGGCGGGCGTCATATCTTCCTTGATGCGAATACGGAGCGCGAATTAAACGACGTGGCAGACGACGATCGCCAAAACTTCCGCCGCGAGCTCGGCATAAACGAAGACGGTCTCGCCGGCCTCATCCGCGGCGCGTACCAGACGCTCGGGCTTATCTCCTTCTTCACCACCGGCGAGGACGAGACGCGCGCGTGGACTATCAGCGCGGGGAGTACGGCGCCCGTCGCGGGCGCCGCCATCCACAACGACTTTTTAGATAAGTTCATCCGCGTCGAGGTTATCGAATGGAAGAAGCTTCTTGAACTCGGCTCCTACGCCGCCGCCCGCGAGAAGGGCATGGTGCGCACCGAAGGCAAAGAGTACGTAGTGCAAGATGGAGATGTAATGGT
>CAYHFY010000049.1:0-4056 GCA_964356085.1 uncultured Candidatus Saccharibacteria bacterium | reverse complement strand
CTTCGAGCGCTTCACGCTGAACGAGAAGACGACGGTAAAGATAGTCTCGGTACACCCGGGAGAATCGATCAGCCTCCAGACGCACGACCACCGCGACGAGTTCTGGCGCGTAATCAAGGGTTCCGGCGTTATCCGCATCGGCGACAAAGACGCCGATGCGCGCGAGGGCGGCGCGTTTTTCTGTCCGCGCCACTCGGAGCACCGCGTAACGGGCGGCCCTGAAGGGATTGCCTTTCTCGAGATAGCGTTCGGCGACTTCGACGAGAGCGACATCGAGCGCCTCGAAGACAAGTACGGCCGCGTTTAGGCGTTAACTGTTGACTCGATCTCACGCACTTCTTTCGCAAGCATACGCCCTTCAGTATCGACATCGTAGAGCACCACGGCACCGAAAAGCATATTCAGATCGGCCACTTTCTCTTCAGGAATCGATTCGATATATATCATCAGCGCGCGGAGCGCATTGCCGTGCGAGACGATAAGCACATTCTCCCCTGCGGCAAGAAACGGAACTATCGTGTCGCGATAAAAGGGTACGACGCGCTCATAGACCATCTTAAGCGTCTCGCCGCCGGGGATCGGATAATCCCAGCCGCGGCGCATAGCCTCGAAGGCTTCGGTGCCGACGAGCTGTTCCATATCCCACTTATTCTTTCCCGTGTAGTCGCCGTAGTCGCGCTCGTTGAGCGCGTTACTGTGCTCGGTCGGGATGCCGTCGAGCTTCAGCGCGCAAAGCATATGGATGAGCGTCTCTACCGCGCGAGCCTGCTTCGAGGTAAAGGCGCGATTAATCCGGATGTCGCTCACGCGAAGCCCCATCTCTCCAGACTTCGCGGCCCCGTAGGGCGTGAGGTGGACATTACGGCTACCGGTCCACAGCCCTTTTTTATTCCACTCCGATTCGTGGTGCCGCGCGATAAGCAACTTCCCGCTCATAGAGGGTTCAGCCGAACGGTGTCGGAACGATGTTTCTCGGCTTCGACGATGATGCGCCGCATCATCGCTACAGCTTCGACCGGATGTGCGCCTGCGGATGTCTCTTCGGAGAGCATCACGGCATCCGAACCTTCAACAACGGCCTCCTCGACATCGGTAACCTCGGCGCGCGTCGGCTCACTGTTTTCTGTCATCGAGAGGAGCATCTGTGTCGCGACGATGACCGGCTTCCCCGTCGCCTTCGCGCGCGCGATGATCTCTTTCTGGATGAAGGGAATCTTCTCGAGCGGGACCTCGTTCCCGAGATCGCCGCGTGCGACCATCAGCGCATCGGCGGCGGCGATAATGCCGTCAAGCGTATCGACGGCGGCCGCGCGCTCTATCTTCGCGATAAGCTTCTGCTTGCCGCCATACGCAGAGAGCGCCGCGCGATACCGCTCGATGTCGGCGGCACTGCCGACGAACGACACGGCGACATACTCGACGCCCTTCTCTACACAAAGTCGGAGCGTATCGCGGTCGCGCTCTGAGAGCACGACCGGAGCCGAGACGTCGTAGGTGTGTCCCTCGGCGAGCTCTATACGGGGCCCCGGCATATCGACAATGATCGGGATCCGGCGCCCCTGCTCCCCCGCGATCTTCCTGACCAGATCGATGTGCGCAATCCCCTCCTCCCTTGTGTGCCAGGCGAAGTTAAGCCGCGCGATATCCATCCCGCTCTCGATCATCGCGCGCAGTATCTCCTCGCGACAGCTCGCCGGACCGATCGTCGCGATAATTTGCGTCGAACCGCTCATGCTGTTTTTAAGGTTTCTTCGATCTCCATAAGCCGATTATACTTGGCGACACGTTCTTCGCGAGCGAGCGAACCGGCCTTCAGATAATCAGCCGAGAGGCCGACGGCGAAGTCGGCGATGAAGGTGTCGTCCGTCTCTCCGGAGCGGTGCGAGGCCCAGACCTTCCAGCCATTCTTCTTCGCGGCGCGAAGCGCCGCGAGCGCCTCGCTTAGCGTCCCGATCTGATTCGGCTTAATGATGACGGCGTTTACCGCGCGCGCCTCACTTGCCTGCCTGATCCGGCGCGTGTCGGTCACCGTAAGATCGTCGCCCACGACGAGAATATGGTCGCCGAGCGCGGCGCGAAGCGCCGCGAAGCCCTCTAGATCGTCCTCGCTGAAAGCGTCTTCTATCGAGATGATCGGATACGTCTCGACGAGCCGCGTATACCAGGCGAGCATCTCTTCGCGATTCAGGCGCTTTTCTCCTCCGGCGCGGAGCAGATAGGCACCATCCTTATAGAGCTGTGAGGCGGCGACATCAAGCGCGATCTTGATCTGGTCGGCAGTGTAGCCGGCGCGCGCTATCGCCGCGACGAGCAGGTCGAGCGCCTCTTCGTTCGAACCGAGCCGCGGAGCGAAGCCTCCTTCGTCGCCGAGACCAGTGTCATAGCCCTGCTCTTCGAGAAGCACCTTAAGCGCATTGATACAGTCGCCCGCGACGCGCACCTTCTCGGCGACGCTTGTGAAGGCGATCGGCAGGAGCATATATTCCTGGATATCGAGGCCGTTGGCGGCGTGCGCGCCGCCGTTGAGCACATTAAACGCCGGTTGCGGAAGTAAAAAAGAATTTCGTTCATCGAGACTGCCGAGATAAGAAAAAAGTTCGGCGTCCTGCTCCGCCGCCGCCGCGCGCGCAAACGCGATCGAGACGCCGAGAAGCGCGTTCGCGCCGAGGCGGCTCTTGTTCGGCGTGCCGTCGAGCTTTATGAGGAATTCGTCGAGCGATGTCTGATCGAACTCTTTTCCGACCATTTCGCGCGCAATCTCGCCGCTCACATTCGCGACGGCCTTCAACACGCCGCGGCCGCGATACCGCTCTCTGTCGCCGTCGCGCAGTTCGAGCGCCTCGTGGGCGCCGACGCTCGCGCCAGCAGGAACCGAGGCGCGGCCTCTCGCCCGTTCTGTCGCGAGCTCGACCTCGATGGTAGGCTCGCCTCTCGAATCAAGAATCTCCCGCGCTATGATGCTTATAATAATCGCCACAGGGTAAGTGTAGCAAATTGAAAGCCCCCTCGAAGGGGGCTTTCAATTTGCGCGGGCGATGGGTGCTGACCCCACGGCCTCTCCCGTGACAGGGGAGTGCTCTACCGTTGAGCTACGCCCGCATTAATTATCATTCTACCAAAATCTTTCCAAAATGTCGTGTGGTGCCGGTAAATGGAATCGAACCATTGTTTAAGGCTTATGAGTCCTTCGTTCTACCATTGAACTATACCGGCGATAGAGGAACACTACCAAACGCGCTCCGTTCAGACAATCTAATCCTTCCGGACGAAGCCGCCCGCCTGGATCTCCCAGAGCTTCTTATAGAGGTTCGTCCCCTCGGCGAGAAGCTCGTCGTGTGTGCCCGAGAGAGCGACCGCCCCCTGCTCCATCACGATGATGCGATCCATATGCATCACGGTCGAGAGGCGGTGCGCGATCGCGATGACCGTCTTCCCTTCCATCAGGCGCAGGAGCGCGTCCTGGATCAGCCGCTCGCTCTCGGAGTCGAGGCTCGAAGTCGCCTCGTCGAGAACGAGTATCGGCGCATCCTTCAGAATCGCGCGGGCGATAGCGACCCGTTGACGTTCGCCGCCCGAGAGCTTCACGCCACGCTCGCCCACCATCGTCTTGAAGCCTTCCGGATACTTACTGATGAACTCCTCGCAGTGGGCCTGCCGAGCCGCCTCGACGACCTCGTCGTCGGTCGCGTCCTGTCGCCCGTAGCGGATGTTCTCGAGGAGCGAGCGATGGAAGAGGAGCGGCTCCTGCGGGACAAACGCGATCGCCTTACGCAAGCTCTCTTGCGTCACGCGCGAAATATCCTGTCCGTCGATGCTGATCGCGCCGCCCTGGATATCGTAGAGCCGCAAGAGGAGCTTCGTGACCGTCGACTTACCCGCGCCCGAGGAGCCGATAAGGGCGACCTTCTCGCGCGGAGCTATCTCAAGATTGAAACTCTTGAGGAGCGAACGCCCGTCGAGATACTCGAACTGCACATCGCTAAACTCGACTGCGCCTTCCTTGACGGCGAGCGGCCTCGCGTCCGGTGCATCCCGTATCTCGTGCGGCAGTTCCAT
>CAYHFY010000048.1:0-4069 GCA_964356085.1 uncultured Candidatus Saccharibacteria bacterium | reverse complement strand
CTCTCCCGAGCGGTACCGGCACGATGCGGATGTTGGACGTGGTACGTCCAACATCGTCGGCGTCGCGCAGATAGTCGGCGAGCGCGGCGGCGAGAAGCCCGAAGGCGCGGGAACTGCCGTGATACTTCGCCTCGTGGATAGCCGCGCGCACCGGCGCATCGCCGAAGGAGAGCAGGGTAACAGTCTCTGGCCGCGTCTCCACGACGAGCCTCGGCGCTATCCGCAGAGCGAAGTCGTCGGCAGGGACGTCCCGCAGGGCGAGTTCGTCCACACGAGGAGGAAAAAGGAAATCCAGGAAGCTCATTGTGATATCATTGTCGCATGTCATTCCTCTCCGGTCTCTTCGGTACAAAGGAGAAAAGCGTTCTCGGCGTCGATATCGGCTCGTCGTCGCTCAAGGTCGTCCAGTTGCGCAAGGAGCGCGGCAAGGCGGTGCTCGAGACCTACGGCGAACTCTCGCTCGGCCCCTACAGCGGGAGGGAGGTCGGCCAGGCGACCAATCTCTCCGCCGAGGAGATTACCGAGACGCTGAAGGATCTTCTGCGCGAGGCGAAGGTTACCACCGTGAATTGCGGCGTCTCGATTCCGTTCGCGCGCTCCCTGCTCACGCTCGTCAAGCTCCCGTACCGCGCCGACCCAAACGAGCAGAAGACTATCGTCGAACTCGAAGCGCGCAAGTATATCCCGATGCCCATGAGCGAGGTACAGCTCGACTGGTTTATCGTGCCGCCGGAAGCGAGATCCGCACAGCCGGTCGAAGAGAAGCCTTCCGACAGCGCGCAGAACGCAAAGGTGGATGTCCTCCTCGTCGCCGTCCACAACGACGAGCTCTCTCTGCTCCAGAAGATCGTCTCCGGCGCGGGGCTCTCCGCGAGCTTCTATGAGATAGAGATTTTTAGCACCATCCGCGCGGCGGTAGACGAGCCTATTAAGCCGGTCATGGTGCTCGACATCGGCGCCGCCTCGACGAAGTCATATATCGTCGAACGTGGGGTGGTGGCGCTCTCGCACGCTATCAGCGCCGGCAGTCAGGACATCACGCGCGCGATCAGCGTCTCGGGCAACGTCTCCATCGCGCAAGCCGAGACGCTGAAGAAGGAGGGAGGCATTGCCGGGGCCGCCGCTCTCGGCGGCCCCGAGCTCGTCTTCTCGCGCATCTTCTCGGAGGCGCGACGCCTCCTTATCCAGTACGAAACCCTGCATAAGAAGTCGATAACTTCTATCATCTTCACCGGCGGCGGCGGCGTTACCAAAGAGCTCGGTGCATACGCGAAGCGCATCTTCTCGATCGACGTGCGTGTCGCAGACCCTTTCGCCAAGACGGAGGCACCCGCCTTTATGCGCCCAGTGCTCGAAGAGATAGGTCCAGAATTCGCGGTTGCCGCCGGCCTCGCGCTCCGCAAGCTCGAAGAGATATAAAACGTTTTGCACAGCCGGCAGGCGAATCGCTTGCACAAGTAGCGTATACTGAAATATAAATGGCCCTTCCTCCAACGATACCGACCTCGTTCGTCCCTCACTCCGCCGCTTCCGAGCGCCGCTTCCGAGCCGACTTCTCCGGCGCGTTCGACTTCTTCGCGTACGCGGTGCTCGTCGCCGTCTTCGCGCTCGCGGCCGCCGTCTTCTTCTACGGCCGCATCCTCGACAGCAGTAAGGCCGCTAAAGACGCCGAGCTCGCGAGTGCCCAACAGTCCATCGACCCTGCGACGGCTGAAAACTTCGTCCGTCTGCGCAATCGTCTTGCGTCGAGCGGAGTCCTGCTCGAGAAGCATATCTCCTTCTCCTCCTTCTTCTCCTCGCTCGAGAAGATACTTCTCACGACCGTCCGTTTCACCTCCCTCCGGCTCTCGATAAGCGATACGGGCGCCGCCAAGATGGAAGGCCTGGGCGTCGCCAAGAGCTTCAACGCGCTCGCCGCGGCTTCAAGCGCGCTCTCCAAGGACGGCCATATCAAGGATGCCATCTTCTCGAACATACGGGTCAACAAAGACGGCTCCGTCTCCTTCGCCCTCTCGGCGGCACTTGACCAGAAGATCGTCGCTTTCTCGCCGCCGCCGGCCGCCGCCCCGCTTCCGAGCGTCGCCGAGCCGTCTTCAGCGACCACCACCGCACCATGAACAGCCGCCTTCTTCCCGTATTTGCTCTTCTCTCTGCCGCCGGCATCTTCTTCGGCTACGTCAATCCGGTATGGACCGGCCCTATCGCCGCCGCCAAGGCCTCTATCGAGCTCGACAACCAGGCTCTCGCCGCCGCAGAGCAGTACACGGCACAGCAGAACGATCTCGCCGCGAAGCGCAATGCGATCGATCCTGCGGATCTCGCGAAGCTCGCCGCCTTTCTGCCCGACTCGGTCGACAACGTCGGACTCATCCTCGACTTAAACGCGCTCGCCGCCCGTTCCGGACTCTCGATTTCTAATATCGACATCACGACAAGTCCCGCCGCGGAGGGCGCGAAATCGTCTCTGCCCTCCGGAGTCAGCCTGACCGGCTCGGTCGACCTCTCGCTCTCGGCGGTCGGCACGTATCCCTCGCTCAAATCCTTCCTCGCGGGAATGGAGAGAAGCGCGCGCCTTCTCGACGTGCAGAATATCTCGGTGAAGGGTTCCGAGACTGGCGTGTACACCTACGAAATAAAGCTTCGTCTCTACTGGCTTCGCTAAATACCCTATGAAAATAGACTCAAACACCATCATACTTATCCTCATTACGCTTCTCGTCGCTTTCGGGGCGTACTGGTATTTCTTCGTGGAGAGCGGGAATCAGCCGCCCCTAGCTCCGACCGTCGCCGAGAACGAAGCGCAGATGCAGTTCCAGATACTGGCGAGTGAGCTTCAGCCGATCGCTTTTGACACCAGGATATTCTCCGATCCGCGCTTCGTCGCGCTCGTCGATCTCGCGACGCCGGTCGCCCCCGAGTCTGTCGGCCGCCTCGACCCCTTTTCTCCCCTTTCCGGCGTAAGCAAAAATGAGTAATGAACCTTCTCGGATTACTGGTTGAAAAAGGACTCCTTTCCGCAAGCGACCGTAAGGCGGTCGAATCCAGCCTCGCCCTGAAACAGCCGCTTGAAGCCGCGCTCGCGAGCCACGGCATCTCGCTCGAGAAGGCGCTCGACGAAGCGGGGAAGGTCTACGGGCTCCCCGCCCGCCTGCTCGGCGACCCTCCGGCCGACGAACAGGCATTCGCGTACATCCCCATCGACTCGGCCCGACATTACGGAATCGTGCCGCTCGGTGTCAAAGAGGGCGCGCTCGACGTCGGCATCATCGACCCGGACAACATCGAGGCGTTTGATGCGCTCCAGTTCATCTCGGGGAAGATAGGGATGCCGTACAAGATATTCCTCATCACGACGCAGGACTTCGAGCGCGTCATCGACGCTTATCAGAACCTCTCGGGCGAGATAGGGAAGGCGCTGTCCGAATACGAGAGCTCAGCGACGTCGTCTGTTCCCTCGACGGCCGTTCCGTCAGAAGAAGCGCCGCCTTCCGGCGAGGAGCCGCTCGGCCTTACCGCTCCCCGCGAGACACTGAAGGAGGACGCGCCGGTAACGAAGATCGTCTCCACCATATTAAGGTATGCCATCGAGGGACACTCTTCCGACATCCATATCGAGCCGTCGGTCGCGAAGACGCGGGTTCGTTTCCGCATGGACGGCGATCTCCACACCTCGCTCGAACTTCCGGCAAAGATGCACGAAGCCGTCATCGCGCGCATCAAGATACTCGCGAAACTCCGCCTCGACGAGAAGCGCAAGCCACAGGACGGGCGTTTCTCGGCGACGATAGAGAAGCGCCGGATAGACTTCCGCGTTTCCACCTTCCCGACGGAGTTCGGCGAGAAGATAGTGATGCGCATCCTCGACCGCTCCGACGCGACGGCGACCCTGGAGTCGATAGGGTTCTCGGCGGGACAGCTCGCGGAGATCCGCGAGATGATGAAGGTGCCGTACGGCATCATCCTCATCGCGGGGCCGACCGGCTCGGGCAAGTCGACCACGCTCTTCGCGATGCTCTCCGAGCTCGATCGCGAGACGGCAAACGTCGTCTCGCTTGAGGATCCGGTCGAA
>CAYHFY010000047.1:0-4176 GCA_964356085.1 uncultured Candidatus Saccharibacteria bacterium | reverse complement strand
ACGCGTCCGCTTGCGGGCGCGTTGTTTTTTACCGGGTGTTGGCGAACTGGGTTGCGGCGTCGAGGCCGGAGGCGGCGAAGAGACGAGACGCTTCGACCGCTTTTTTCAGCACCTTTTTTACGGTCGCGTCTTCGGAGGGCTTCCACTTCCCTATCACCAATTTAATAACTTTTTCTTCGTCTTTGAGCTTCTTCGCCTGGTTTTTCTTGCCGACAGGAGCGACGCCGATGCGAAGGCGCGCGAAGTCCTTCGTCTTCACCGCGCGCATGACGCTCTCGACGCCCTTATGCCCGCCCGAGCCGCGCCCGAAGACCATCTTCATCGTGCCGAGCGGCAAGTCGAGATCGTCGTGTATTACTAACAGATTTTTTGCCGCTTTAGGCGTTTTAATAAACGCGCTGACGGCTTTACCGGAAGCGTTCATCATCGTCTCCGGCAATACAAGCGTCGCATTCTCGCCTTCTATCGCGCCTTTGGCGACGAGCGCGTTCGCTTTTGTATTGGAAACGAAATCATCGAATCCCTCCTGCCGAGCGAGAAGCTCGACCGCGCTCCGCCCTGCGTTGTGCCGCGTCTTTTCGTACTCCTTCCCCGGATTTCCGAGGCCGACAATGACGATCATCATACGCAAATACTACCACGACACACGAAAAAACTTGCGCGCACCAGCACGAGGCGTACAATGTATCCATGCAAGATACTTGGAAGGGTCTTCTGAAGGATCTTTTCACGCTTGTGCTCCTCGTTATCGTCGTTGTCATCCCGATCCGCGTCTTTATCGTTTCGCCGTTCATCGTCGACGGCGAGTCGATGCATCCGACCTTCGAAAATCTCGACTATCTTGTCGTCAACGAACTCCTCTACCGCTTCAAAGCGCCCGAGCGCGGCGACGTTATCGTCTTCCGCTACCCGGGCGACCCGTCCGTCTTCTATATCAAGCGCGTTATCGGCCTCCCGGGAGAAACGGTGTCCATACGCCGCGGAATCGTTACCATCCTCGCAGAAAACGGAGAGAAACTGGCGCTCGCCGAACCGTACATCGTGAACGAAGACGCGACCTATACCAAGGACGTCTCGCTCCTCCCTGGAGAATACTTCGTCATGGGCGACAACCGCCCCAACAGCTCCGACAGCCGCATCTGGGGCCCTCTGCCGAAAGAGGATATTATCGGCCGCGTCGATCTACGGCTTCTGCCGATCAGCGAGAGCGGATTCTTCCCGGGCACGACAAACTACGCGGCGGGTGCGACCTCTCTCTCGACGCTATGATGCGCGACATGATTCCGGCGGATGAACTGTTCAGCAAGGCGCACGCCGTCGGCCAGTATTACGGCTTCACACCGCTTACCGCCCTCACCGCCAGAAAGCGCGGAGAACCGCGAGCGAAACCGGGATTGCCGGAGACGCTCTCCTCGCTCTCGCTCGACCCCGTCGCCGAAGCCATCGCGGGCTTCTTGAAGCAATACCGGCATACCGCATCCGCTCTCTCCCCGCGCCAACCGCTCTTCCTCTGGCACACCAACATCGCGCCGGGGCGCCCCGCCCAGAAGAAGGCAACGATACAATTCCACGCGCTCGGCACCGACCGCGCGCTCTCCGACGCGGTCGTCATCCGCGCGCTCGTCGCGCTTACGCGCGACCTCTTCCGCGAAGAACCCGTCGTCCGCGTCAATTCGATGGGCGACAAAGAAACACGCGCGCGCTACGCGCGCGAACTGGCGAACTTCTTTAAGAAGCGCGCGCATACGCTCCCCGAAGAATGCATCGCATGCGCCAAGCACGACACGTTCGGAGCTACCGAGCTCGTGATCGCGCGCGAGTGCGCCGACGATCTCCCCGCGCCGACCGAACATCTCTCCGATGCGAGCAGAAAGCGCTTCGAAGACCTGCTCGAATATCTCGAGATGACCGAGACGCCCTACGAACTCTCGCGCCACCTCATCAGCAGAGGCAGTATATGGAACGACATCTGCTTCGAGATCCTTATCGCCGGACGCCGCGTCGCGTGGGGATCGCGGTACAACGACCTCGCGCGGCATTTCTTCCCCTCCGCCTCCTTCCACGCGACAGGCGCGGTACTTCAGATAGCGAGCGAGGGCGTAGCGCGTGCGGCGACAAAGCCTTCGCGCCTGCGCTTCTCCTTCGTGCATATCGGCGACGAAGCGAAGCGGCTCTCGATACGCCTCGCCGAGGACTTCCGCAAGGCGCGCGTCCCCTTGACGCAGGATATCGGCATCGAGTCGCTCTCTGAACAGCTAAACCTCGCCGAGCGCCGCGACAGCCCCTACCTCCTCATTATGGGCCGTAAAGAAGCGCTTGAGGGTTCCGCCATCCTGCGCAACCGTCAGACACAAGAAGAGACTATCCTCCCTCTCCTCGGCCTCGCCGATCGGCTGAAGGCATTTGCATAGACAGGAGAGGAGCTCGTGTGGTAGAGTGGCTCCACAATGACGATGACCGCAGGAACACGAGTCGAGGTACGGCGCGGGAAGAACGAGAGTTCGACCGCGCTTATCCGCCGCTTCACCCGCCGCGCGCAGGGGCTAGGCCTCGTGCGCGAGATGCGCGACCGCCGCTACTTCGAGCGGACGAAGTCGAAGAACGTCGGCCACAAGCGCGCGCTTATCTCCAAGGCGCGCCGCGAGAACTACAACGAGCTCGTGAAGCTCGGCAAGATCGACCCCGCCGCAAAGAAGACGCGCAAGCGCTAGATGTCGAGCGTTTCTATTAAGGACTTCACCCGCCGACAGCCGAAAGGTTGGGCGGGTTTGCCGTTTACCAAGGTCGCCGAAGCAGTACTGCCCGGCTGGGATATCTCGCTTGTCTTCGTCGGCGAAGCTCGGGCGCGTGCGCTGAATCAAAAGTTGCGCGGCAAGGATTATATCCCCAATGTTTTGTCATACCGTACCGGTGCGGCTGTGCCCGGCGAAGCCTTGGCGAAGTCGGGCGAGATAATTATCTGCCCGAGCGAAGCCGCCAAACAAGCCCCCGCCTACCGGCTTTCTGCTCCCGACTTCCTGCTTCTACTGTTTATCCACGGGGTACTGCATATAAAAGGATGGGCACATGGTGCTAGGATGGAGGCATGCGAACGAAAACTCTTGGCCACGCTCGGCCGAGGTGCCGTGCGCTCTTTACCTAATGTCACGACGCATAGCAACCGGCATCGATATCGGCACGTACCAGGTAAAAGTGGTCGTCGTCGAGGAACTCTTCGATAAGCGCACGCGCGCCCGGCAACTGCGCATCCTCGGCACGGGACTCGCGGAGTCTAAGGGTCTGCGGCACGGCTATATCGTCAATAAGGAAGAGGTTTCCGCGAGCATCGTCAAGGCGAAGCAGGAAGCGGAGTCGGCCGCGCGAGTGCCGATACGCGCCGCCTTTCTCGCCGTGGGCGGCATCTCGCTCGACGAGGCGCGCGGGACCGGCGGTGCCATCATCTCCCGCGCCGATCAGGAGATAACGGAGCTTGACCTCGAGAAGGCGGGAAAGGCGGCGCGCGAGGCGGCGGCGCCCGGCTTCTTGAATCGGCACGTCCTCCACAGCATCCCGCTTGAATACCGCATCGACGGTGCTAAGGTGCTTGGCGATCCGATCGGCATGAAAGGCGTCCGTCTCGAGGTCGATTACCTCTTCGTTACCTGCCTCGCCCAGCACCAGGAGGCGCTCGCGGCCTCGGTCGAGGAAGCCGATATCGAGGTTATCGACCAGATGGCCTCTCCTATCGCCGGCTCGTACGTCCTCCTCGAAGGCGACCAGAAGATGAAGGGGTGCGTCCTCGCGAATATCGGCGCGGAAACCATCTCTATCGTCGTCTACGACGAAGGCATCCCCATATCGGTCAAGGTCTTTCCGATGGGTTCGAGTCATATTACAGACGATATCGCGCTCGGGTTCCGCATCTCGCTTGAAGAAGCGGAGCGCGTGAAGCTCGGCAGGCTCTCGGGACAGATGTATCCGCGCAAGAAAGTCGACGATCTTATCGTGAGCCGCTTGAACGCGATATTCGCGCTTATCGACAAACATCTGAAGTCGCTCGGGCGGCGCGGCCCCCTGCCTGCCGGCATCATCATCTCCGGCGGCGGCGCGGGCGTCGGGAACATCAGCGACATCGCGCGAGGATCGCTGAAGCTCCCTGCCCGCCTCGCCTCCACCGACGCGAAGATCCGCGACGCG
>CAYHFY010000046.1:0-4181 GCA_964356085.1 uncultured Candidatus Saccharibacteria bacterium | reverse complement strand
GAACCCCAATACCATCCTCCAGAGGGATGTGTCCTACCATTAGACGAACCCGCAATGCAATTCTTAATTGTTCTCGAGTTCGTCTAATGGGAGGTTTCCTACTGCCAAGCGAGCCGAGCAATGAGCATATGTCTGCATATGTTCATTCGAGGCGAGCGCTGGCAGAAAGCCCGAAGGGCTTACCATTAGACGAACCCGCAATGATTCTTATGCTCTTGCACTCCTTACCATTTGTACGAACCCGCAATAGCGCGGCGCAGAGCGCCACGCTATCTAGAAGATACGGCAAACCGCCGCTTTATTCAACCTTCTCGCGGTTAATTTCGCTAGAAACCCTGGATTGCCGAAGCCGAGGCGGCGGCGTCCTGGTCGAGTAGAGCGGAGCCGTCGGCGGCGCTGTTAAGGTCAGCCGAGATATCCGCGACGGTATTGCCTCCAGAAAGCGGTGATTCTTGTGTCTGGTCGATGGCCGAAGAGGGAGTGCTCGGGGCCTGCGACCGCGACGAGGAGAAGAACCAGAGCGCGAGGACGGCGATCACGACGATCGCGCCGACGACATACCAGGTCCTGCCCGAAGAAGACTGTTCCATTGACTCCATTGGTCGATAGTCCATCATACGCGTGTGTAGTTAGCGATTATTACTCTGTCGTCGCGGGGGTCGAGGTGGCGTTTTCGTCGTCGTCGACTCCCGGTATCTTACCGAGCTCCTGAAGCGCGTTTTGCACCGCCTTGCGCGCGTCGGTCATCGCCCCGTCGCGCAGAGTGAAGAGATCCTTGAAGAGCGCGTCGTGAAGATTCTTGAACGCGGAGCGCAGATTCTGCGTCAGCGCCGCTTGCTCGCTCGGCGTAGTGCTCGCCGTCGGAGCGGGGATGGTAGACGTATCGAGCACATACGTCTTAGCCGCCTGCGCGACGACCGCCGTGCGAGCCGTTGCGATAGCGGCCTCCGCCGCTTGGATAGCCGTGTCTGCGGCGGCGGTGTCTTTCCCTGCGGCCGCGACGATGCCCGAGCGATCCTTCATCTTCTCTACCACGGCACCGTAGCGGTCGAGAAGCCGCGCGAAGTGGTCGGTCCATACTTTATTCAGATTCTCGAATCTCTCGGCGATGCGCTCGGCCATCTGCCGTTTCGTCTTGTCTTGGATAGACGCGAGCCGCTCCACCGCCTTCTCTCGTTGTGCCGCCATGCGGGTCTGCGTCTCCGCGCGCGCGGTCTGTATCCGCTCCTGCGCGTTCTGTCGCGAGCCGCTCCGGTCTGCCGGAGCGGCTATCGGGCGAGAGACGCTGCTCTCCGCGACGACGGTCGGCTGTTCCTCGGCGAACGCGACGCCCGCCGAGAGGAGCACGGCCGCGGCACTACTCACGACTCCCATAGTTCGAAGTGTATGCATATCATGGATTGCTACATTGATAATTTCCGCACCCTGTCCTGTCGGCGTTTATTATACCACCGGAGGAAGGGCACTGTGGACAAGGCTCATCTGGCCCAGAAGAGGCCGTAGATGAAGGAAACGAAGGGGTCGATATCCGGCCCATAGACGATTGCCGCGCCGAGAGCGCCCGTAACGGTGATGCTCGCGAGCGCGAGGAGCGCAAGCACCGGCAGGAGAGAAGTGTCGAGGACAGAACGCGCAAGACGCTTCTTGAAGCTCCAAATGCGTATGAAAAGACCGTTCCCTGCGCTGATGCGATCTCCCCATCCCTTCACGTCGAACACGCGGACGAGATATGCGGTCGCAATCACGAAATACAGCAGTGCCGTCGCGAGCGCGAACGCCGCGTGCATCTCGATGATAGCGAGATTCGGATCGCCCGCCGTCTCCACCAATTCCTCCGCAAGAACGCCCGTGATGATGGCCGCGAAGGCGGCGGGGACGCCGGTGAAAAGCAAGAATGCCTTTACCGAAGGCGCCCATGCCGCGAAGCGGAGCTTCGGGAAGAGCAGTACCGAGAGTTCGAGAACAGAGTACGCGACGAGAAGGCCTATCGGGAAATGCACAAACAGCGGGTGGATGTTCATGCATCTATTGTATCGCACCCGACGACGACGGAGATTTGCTATACTGGCCGGATTCATTCCGTATGAAAAACGCGCTCGAGATTACCGACCTGAAGAAACGCTATACGGACGGCACCGAAGCGCTCATGCTCGCGCTCCTCGGCGCGAATGTGTACTTTCTTCGACAAGGTCTCGGTCTGAAACAGTAAAAAGGCCGTCGAGGACGGCCCTTTTCTCCATTATTTCTTCTCGGGGAGAGGTGATTCTCCCCTCGCGACAGGCGGCTCATCCTCGTCGTCCAACTCCTCATCCGAGTCCAACTCCGCGAAGTAGAGTGCTTCGTCCGCAAGTGCGTTCCCGATGAGAGATGTGAGTGCACTAACCTTCTTTACCTTCTCGACCATCAAATGTCTCCTCGTTGTACTGTGAGTTGAATTGAGAATGTGCTACGGGGCGGAACCTACCGATAATATATGCCTTAGACAATCGTCGTCAAGTTCAAGATTCCCCATGAGTTCGAAAGTCTTGGATGGCTCGGAGATCCAGGATGTCGAAGGGAATCCCGATTCGACTTGCAATTTTCCGGACTTCTTCAGCACTGCCGACATAGGAAATTACCTTTGCGCTGTCCCGCACGAAATCCTCTTCGGACAGGTTCGCTAGGTCATTTACCATCAGATCGATCTCCTCTCTGGGAGGAGGTTGGAACCCTCGCGATACGAACCGCACGCATGCGTAGGCATTTATGGGGAATCGGGCGTTCGTCCGAAGCTGTTTTGCTTTCAAATCGTCTATCATGGACGGCAAAGTTACGATCTTTATGTACCACTCTGGATCATGAATGAGCTTAAGTTCAAGCGCGGCACCGTTGATGGTGAAATTCACATGCCTTTTGAGGTCGTCGGCAATGTTGCCGCCCGGACGGAACATGCAGTCAAGATAAACCCAGTCGTCAAAATCTTCGCTCGGATTTGCGTGGCGCGGTTTTTTCAGCACCACCGCCGTCGCCGTATTTTTTTTCCCCAGCACAAATCCTATCGCTAGCAGACTTTCTACAAACGGCTTCTTTTCTCCTATGACGGTGATATCGAAATCCCGCTGTGTCATCTTTTCTCGAAAGAGACGGAAATATATTGCGTTCCTGAGTGCTCCCCCGCGCAGATACACCGCATACCCGAGTGGAGTAACCGCAATTACCTCATTAAGTATCCTCTTGACATCTTCATTTTCCAGAAATATTGGTTCTCCGATTGTCTCAATCGCCATACCTTACTTCTTTCGTTTACGAGAAATCGCGGCGCGGAAGAACTCGATAAAGAAGAGGTTCATTTAGGCAAATGTAAGGTTTGACATCTTGCGTACTGGTTTAGGGCTGTTGCCGAATACTTTTGACGCTTCAAGTACCTCAATCAGGAGCGGCCGGTCGTCTTTCGTGAAGTGGACGATGAAGTTGCCGAGTTCGCGCGCATGGTCAATGCGCCCCTTCACCGATCCCGCAAACGAGAGAACATCTGCGTCTGCATCATATGAGATTTTAGGGATTATCTTTTTCATACTGTGATTTCAGTCCCGGGTAAAAGGTTATAACGACTATCGTAGCACCTTTCTGCTTATATACCACTCGCAAAACACGTCGTTTATCAAAGCCGCCTTGTGCTATATAGAGCGGTAATCGCCGATAATCAACAAAGTCGGGAGTGCGAATAGTCCGAATAACTTGCGCCCGCGACACGAGAACACCATACGCTCTTAATGCCTCGAACTTCTTGAGCGCATGCTTCGTGAAGCGAATGGGCATTCCTATATTTTATCACTTGCGTTTGCGGCGAGAAACCGCGGCGCGGAGAAACTCGGTAAACAAGGGGTGGGGAGTGAGGGGGCGCGCCTGGAGCTCGGGATGGAACTGCGTTCCGAGCATGAAGGGATGCTCCGAACGCGGGAGCTCGGCTATCTCCATCAGGACGCCGTCCGGAGAGGTGCCAGAGAATACGAGCCCAGCCTCTTCAAGAGGCTTCACATATTTTGAGTTAATCTCGTAGCGGTGGCGGTGGCGCTCCTCGACCAGCTCCTTCTTGTAGGCGGCGCGCGCCATCGTCCCCTTCTTCAGGTAGCAGGGATACGAGCCGAGGCGCATCGAGATCGGAAGAGCACACGTCTGAACTCCAGTCCCACTTGAATGTA
>CAYHFY010000045.1:1717-4276 GCA_964356085.1 uncultured Candidatus Saccharibacteria bacterium | reverse complement strand
AAAACTTGTTCCCTGTTTCATTGGTGTCCATATGCTAACGATGATACCATACGGCCGGAACGCAACTATAGGAGGATTTTCATGGACCCGAAACCTAGAATCGCTACTGTCGTTCTCCCCTTCCGAGGAGAGTTCGTCTTGCTTGGACGTAAGCAAGGTAAGCCCGAAATCGGCGTCGGCACACTGAATGGAGGCGGCGGCAAGATGGAGCCGCCAGATAAGACAATCCGTGATTGTGCCGTACGGGAGATGTTGGAAGAGTTCGGCATCATCATCGATCCGACAAAACTCGTAAAGGTCGCGATCATAACGTTCTACGCGGCTGGAGCTCCGAACATGGAGGTGCACTTCTACACCACCGACACGTTCAGCGGCGAGCCGCGAGAAACCGAGAGTATGATTCCCGAGTGGCATCATCGCGACAAGGTTCCTTACGAACGAATGCTTGAATCCGACCCGCACTGGTTCCCCGGGATCTTCCGTGGCGAGAAATTCCGTACGAATGTGTACTACCGCGAGAAGGCAAAGGGGTACATCGGAATGGACCCATTCCTTCCACTCGACGACCTCGACTGAACGGCCGCGCTCCCGCGCGGCCGGTTTTTGTCTATTTGAAAATGTTCGTTATCTCTTACGACCGTTGGAGTTAATGAACAATCGATTGTCGTGTCTACTGATACTGGATGTAGATCGGCGCGGGGATGAGCTCGAGGACTTCGGCGGGCGAAAGGATGCCGTTTGCGGGCGGGTTGTTGTCGTTCTTGTAGAAAAGCTTTATGCCAGCAAATTGTACCGGCTCCGGATAAATGACCAGATCATAGGTTCCCCGCTTCTTCTCCTTCGAGCCAAACCCGTCCATATCCATCACGACCTGCACCTCCGGCAGGGGTCGAATCTTGTCATAATTCGTCACCATCTTCTGCGTGAAGCGGTGCACGACGAGCATCTTCGGCGGCAGATGATGAGCGCGGACAAGGCTCGCGAGATACTCGGCGGCATAATTAATATCGGCGGCATCGAACGTGCCGATAACGGTGCCGGGTCGATCGCCGTACTTCATCGAGAACTCGGGGTCGACAGCGAGATGCACCTGCGGCAGAGCGAGATACTTCGCGAGCTGGGGGAGCTCGTGTTCGAGCGTACTCTTCCCTACCTGCACATCGAGGAATACGAGTCCCTGTAGACGGGCCGCGAGCGCAATCGCATGCTCGATCTGATCGTCAGGCATACGGAGAATGTACTTCCCCTCCCTACCCGCGCTCCCTTGCGCGACGACGGCGATGTAGTGGATAGCCGGTATCGCCGGCGTCGAAGGGTCGGCCTTCGTCCACTCGGCAGTCGTGCTCGCGAGCTTAGCGAGCATCTCATCGGTCGGATATTCTCCGAGCACGCCCATCTGCTTCGAGTAGAAATTGCCGTAATACGCGACGACGCGCTTAAACGGGAGGATGGCACCGGCGTTCGGATACGCGGTGCCTACGGGCCAGAGCGAGGGCGTGGAGGCCTGCGGTGAGCTTGTCGAAACCGTCGAGATAACCTTGACCGATGTCGACGCAGTAAATGCCGTCTCGGTCGTACTGCTCACTCGCGCGAGCGCCAAGAGGCGCGCGTTATAGTCTGCCTTATCGAGCTCCGGAAGAGGGATGAAACGCTCCGGTTCGCCGAAAGATCCCGCGCGGTACTCCGTCGCGACAAAGCCTGAAAAGCCGAATACATAAACGAGCGCGAGCACGGCGGCGCCCGCTCCCGCCGCTCGAATCCTGGTAATCATAGTCGAACGTCATTTTAGCCGACGTTCCGCCATCCTGTCGAGGTCAGTCTTGCCGAGAGTCCTTTTCGTCTTCGGCTTCTTTTGATTCCCGTCCGCTTCCCTTCTCCCGTGAATCATCAGCGTCTTGAGAATCTTTCAGAAAGGCGGCGGCTCTCTCTCTTTTCCCCTTCGCCTTCTCCGCGTTTTCCTCCACCGCGTCTCGAAGCGGGGCGATATCGCCGCCGCGCCGCGATTCCTCCGAATCCTCCTCCATTATAGAGAGTATCCGCGAATGAGCGCGCATCCTCACTTCAAAGTCGAGGTGCGCGCTGACGATCTCTTCCGAGGTTCCGTTCTCCGTTTCAACACGCTCGATGATGGCGTTGAATTTCTCCGCGCTTTTCTCGAAATGTTTCCGCGCTTCCTGTACCGAGTCGCGGTCGAGACGTCCTTGCTCCGCGAGAGATTCCGCCTCTTCCAGGCGGCGTACCGTCCTCTCCGCCTCCCACTCCGCCTTCGCGGGATCGCCGACGACGAGAGCGCCGCGTAAAGGTTCGGTGATGCCGATTTTCACCGGATACAGCCAGTCGCCGGGCAGGGCGCCTTCGGCGGCAGAGGCCGCCGTTCCTCCGGCGAGGATCAGTATGAGCGCTCCGGCTATCGCATATTCAAAACGGAGTCCCGCCGCGGGGGGGGGCCCCCCCCCCCCCCCGGGGCACACCAAAAAACGGGGGTGCGCGGGGGGGGGGGGTTTAGGGGGGGCCCACAAAACCCACCCCCCCGCCACCCAACCCACACCCCCGGCCCCG
>CAYHFY010000045.1:0-1707 GCA_964356085.1 uncultured Candidatus Saccharibacteria bacterium | reverse complement strand
CTGGGCGCCTGGGGGGGCAGTGGCCGCCTTTCCTCGGGGTTGTTTCTTTTTGTGCGCTCCGTCTTACGAATATTAAACCGGGTGCCCCCCCGGCAACGCATACGCGCGCGCGAAGAAGTTCCAGACATAAGGGCTCTTCGAAGCGGCGGGATGTTCTTCCGCGTACGCCAAAAGACGCGACAGCATCGCTCCCTTCTCCGCAGGAGAGAGCCGTACCTGCCGCATCCCTTCAATGCCCTGTTTTAAAAAGTCTTTTTTCATATCAGTCATGTGGTTCATCATATCCCGCTATTTTCTTCAATTGCCGAAGTCCCCGATGTATGCGCACCGAGACGACGTTGGCCGACTCGCCGAGTATCTGCGCGATATCCTTGGGGCCGAGACCCTCGACGAATCTGAAATAAACGGCTTGTTGGTAAAGCGGATCAATCTCCCGTATCTTCTCCAAAAGGAATCTGGCCTCGTGACCCATCTCTATTTCCGCCCTTCCGGCGACATCCGCGAACGCTTCGATGTCTGCTTCCGATCCTTCTGTCAGCGCCTCGATGGAGAGTGTCTTTTTCTTACGATACCAGTCGATGATGCGGTTCCTCGCTATGGCAAAGAGGAACGCCCTCTTGTTCCGTATCGTCCCTCCTTCTCGAGACGAAGCATCCCAGAAATGGGTGAAAGTATCTTGCATAATATCGAGCGCAACTTCCTTGTCGGATGTTCGCAATAAGCAGAATCTATACACCGAATCCGATTCGTCGATATACAGCTTCGTGAATTGTGTTGTTTGAATATCCGACGTCATAATCGAGGACGTATCGAGAGGGAGAATCTTACCGCTATTCCTTCCCGCCGCCGCAAGTAAGAATTCCGACCCGCCGCCGTCTACCCTCATGTGAGAAGTCTTCACTATACCGCAACGACTTTGGAACGCCTATTCTTCCTGAAACCGATTCTCACATTACTCGCCAGATAATCGCTACTATTATGAACACTATCGCAAGAAAAATATCCGGCTCTATCCTTATCGCCTCGCTGTTTCTCGCGCCTGCATTCGCGCTCGCCGATCGCGGGAGCGAGAAGGATGACGATCGCGGCGGGCGCGATGCGGAGAACGCGCAATCGCGTCCTTCGCTCGACTCCTCGTTCTTCTTCTCCTTCCATAAAGGCCGAGGGAACGACGGCACGGATCGCGGATGCCGCGGCGCGAGCATCGGAGACGACGGCGAGCGCCGTTGCCGAATCGCGACGACGACGGACGTAACGCGCCCGAGCGTCGGCGGCGTGCGCGCCCTGCCTGACGCCGCTTCCGCAGAGATCCGCTGGAAGACCAACGAACCCTCTTCAAGCATGGTCTTCTTCGGCACGACCTCGCCGCTCGATATGAGCGCGAGCTCGACCCGATCGGCGTCTGACACCGTTCTCGTCAGGAAGCATACACTCTCGCTCTCCGGCCTCGCACCGGACACGACCTATCACTACGTCGTCCGCTCGATCGATGCCGCGGGGAATGTCTCGATCGTGGGCGAGTTCTCGTTCGTCACGGCGGCGACATCAACGCCGACGACTCCTTAGCGTTAGAATGTCGAATAGAAAACAGAACGCGGGCCCGCCCCCGCGCGGGCCCCGGGGGGGTTTTTTATTTTAAGGGTTTAACCACAGAGGGGGTGGGGGCCGGCGAGGGGGGGGTAAAAAACCCGCAAAAAAAAAAAAAAA
>CAYHFY010000044.1:0-4595 GCA_964356085.1 uncultured Candidatus Saccharibacteria bacterium | reverse complement strand
AACTCGAGCTAATTGCCTACTGCGCGCAACTGGCCGTTATTATGGTCTGGTGTCGTCTTTAAAAAATAAATGCCGACGTGTTTTCTAATCAGCGCCGCGCGATTCTCCGCGGCGCCCCGCTCTATCTTCACATGCACCTTCTCATATTCCTCGGGCGAGCCGAGGCCGTAAATGGCGGAGACTGACGCGACGATGATGACGTCCTTGCGAGTCAGCAATGCCTGGGTCGCGGCATGTCGCAGTCTGTCTATTTCCGCATTAATCATCGCCTCTTTCTCGATATACGTGTCAGAGTGCGCGATATACGCCTCCGGCTGGTAGTAGTCGTAGTAGGAGACGAAGTAGTGCACGGCGTTCTCGGGGAAGAACTCGCGATACTCCTGCGCGAGCTGGGCGGCGAGCGTCTTGTTGTGCGCGAGGACGAGAGTCGGCTTGTCGTGCTTCGCTACCACATTCGCCACGGTAAAGGTCTTACCCGAGCCGGTTACGCCAAAAAGCGTCTGATGCGTAAGACCTTTCTTGAGTCCTTCCGCAAGCTTCTTAATTGCCTCTGGCTGATCGCCCGCCGGATGATATGGACTATGTAATTTGAAATTGCTCATATTTTCTTTGGTAAAGTCAGACTTTGCCAAAAATGTGTGGATAACCTATCCATGATAATAAGTCAGATTACTGCCTTCCTCCCTGCACTCGCCTCGAATATGTAACATAAGAATGTCCATATTACTCAACTCGCTTGGTAGTAGCCACGCACGAAGTCTGAACGATACTCGTCGAAGCGGCCATTAAGAATAGCCTCTCGCGCGCCGGCGACAAGGGAGAGGATAAAGCCGACGTTGTGCAGAGAGCAGATCATCGAGCCGAGCATCTCGCCCGCGCGCACGAGATGCGACACGTACGCCAGCGTGAAGCTGTTTGTGTAAGTCTGACTTTCACAGCGGCTGTGAAAGTCAGACTTACACAAAGAAAGCTCGGGGAGCGGGGTGAGGTCGGCGCGGTACTTCTCGTTCTTGAGGTGAATGATACCTCGCCTAGTGTAGATAGAGCCGTGGCGGCCGATGCGCGTCGGCGCGACGCAGTCGAAGAGGTCCATCCCGTTCGCGATGCCCTCGAGGATGTCGCCCGGCTCGCCGATACCGAGAAAGTGTCGCGGCAACTCCTCCGGCAACTCCCCCACGGCCGCACTCAAGGCACCGCGCATATCTTCTTTAGAAAAAGAGCCGCCGATGCCGATGCCGTCAAATCCCATCCGTGCGATCTCGCGTGCCGACTCTCGACGCAAATCTTCGTGCCGACCGCCCTGTACGATACCGAAGAGTGCCTGCCTCTTGTTCGCATTGATATTCTGCCGATGCGCCTTCAGACTGCGCTCCGCCCACCGGTGGGTGCGTTCCATCGCTTCGCGCTGGTACTCGTACGGCTCGGTCGGTGAGGTGCACTCGTCAAAGGCGAAGAAGATATCCGCTCCGAGCGCGTGCTGTATCTCGACCGAGCGCTCGGGCGTAAAGCGGTGGAGCGAGCCATCCAGATGCGAGGTGAACGTAACTCCCTCATCGTCGATGACCGCAAGCTGGCCGTGCTGGCTTGCGACGCTCTCGTCATATATCGCAACAGCCTCTTCGTCCGGCGTATCCTCTTTCGTAAACTTAGAAATAGTTTTACCGAAGGCGGCGCCGAGCGAGAAGACCTGGAACCCGCCCGAGTCGGTCATCGTGGGGCCCTTCCATCCCATAAACTTACCCAGACCGCCGGCGTCCCGCACGATTTTCTCGCCGGGCTGAAGATAGAGATGATACGTGTTCGCGAGCACGGCCTCGGCGCCGAGCGCCGCGAGCTGGCTCGGCAGGATGCCCTTCACATTTGCCTTCGTCCCCACCGGCGTGAAGGCGGGCGTGCGGATTACGCCGTGCGGCGTCGAAATAAGCCCCGCTCGCGCGCCGCGGAACGGCGCGCGGGCTTAATTAGTTAACAATATAGCGCAAATTAAAAAAATAACAACAAAAATTTATAAAAAAAATAATATATTATTTTTTTTTTTTTTTATTTTTATTTTAATTATTTTATTTATTTTTATTTTTATTTTTATTTTATTTTTTATTTCAAAATTTAACGCCCCCCCCCCACACAACACCTCTCCCCCCCCAGCCCCCTTTCCCTTACCCCAAAAAAAAAAAAACCCCCCCCGCCGGGTCGGCGTGTCTCAGCCGGCGGGCCCCGCCACGGTTCTTGAGTCATCACTTCCTTTACTGCCCCGCCTTCTCTACCTTCACTAGCTCGACTTCGAACACGAGAGTGGAGTTCGCGGGGATGACATTCCCTATCGCCTGGTCGCCGTACGCGAGCGCGGCGGGGATGACGAGCTTACGCTTGCCGCCCTCTTTCATCCCGACGATGCCCTGGTCCCAGCCCTTGATTACCTGTCCTGCGCCGAGATTGAAGGTGAAGCCGGTCGTGCCGTGGTTCGCCGAAGCGTCGAAGACGGTGCCGTTAGTAAGCGAGCCGACATAATTAACAGTCACACTGTCGCCCGCAGAAGCGGCGGCACCGGAACCGAGAACTTCGTCGACTATCTGGAGTTCTGAAACGGATTCGGTAGACATAGCGATGGATGCGGCTTGGTTATTGGTAGTAATGTCAGTCGACGGAGCCTGCGCCCCGAAGAAAGAGAAGCCCGGGATGATGAAAAACAAGGCGACGACGGCGAGTGCGAGCGCGGTGGCGATACCAGTTTGTGTTGGTTTCATAATGATTAGTATTTAATGATGCAATTATACTACGACGAGCGGGCGGCGCCAGCGCCCCCTGTTTGAAACTCTTTAAATCGGCGTACTTCCTCGGCAACGGCGGCCTTTGCGATATCCGTATGCCCCGGCACCTCGCGATCGAGAAACGCTTTCAGCACCGCGCCGTCGCCCGCCTCCGCGAGCTTAGCGAATTCGTCGCGCTTATCTTCGGCGAGCTTCCCCACGACCGCGAGCGTCGCGGCCTTAAGCGCCACCTCGCCGAACTGCGCAATGAGCTCTTGCTGTTCAGATTGCGGAATCTCGGCGATACCAAGATCTTTGGCGATGAGGGTTGTCAGTTCGTCTTGCATATTATTTATCGAGTTGTTTTATAAACGTCTCTGGTCTGATAGCTCCAATCTGTGAAGGGTCTGTCGGCCCCGTCGCGTTCAATATGTGCACTCCTCGCCACCAGCCGCCATATCTCACCTCCTGCACCCACGGCCGCCACTCCCCCTTGTAGAAAACCGGTTTTTCCGCCTGTACCCACACTGATGTCTTCGGGTTGGCTTTTACAAATTCTCGAGCCGCATCAAGCCGAGAGGTAAAGTCATTGCCGTATGCCATGACTACCCCGCTCGGATCTTGGAAGACATGCCCCTGTAGAGGATTAATCGGCACATTGTTCGGATTCACAAACTCTTTTGTATGTTCAGCCACGAGCGATGGCGGGCCAGACGGAGCCGCCTCTCCGTCCGGCACCGAGTGATCCAGCACGGATGCAGGCGTCTCAAAATTCGTCGAGTGGACCGGATTGCCGAATCGGTCATGAATGACATTCTTGTAAACGTCCTGCACGACAGGAGCTTCGCCAGGATGATCTTTCATATAGCTTTCCGCATTCGTCTCTGGGGCATGCTCGACGATAAGCGGCTCGCCTGACCGCGCCGGGTAGTCGAGGAAGATTCGTTCGATCTCTACTGGAGGCGGCTCGGCTGGCGGGCCAACAAGCGATGCTGGAGGAGTTGCCCCTCGCTCCGCTACATGAGTCGATTCGACCGGCTCGATAGCAGGCAGTATCTCTGGAGCGGCAGAAAGCGAGGCATTCGTCGGGAGCTCCGCTTGCGCGCCCGATTCTTCGAGTACTCCGTTTACGGAAACCTCTCCCAAAGGGTCGACGGACACCTGCGCGAACCTCGGTTCCGGCTCGATCTTCACTTGCGTAAGCGACTCGTCTGACGCTCCCCCAACCTCCGGTAATACAGAACCCTCTGCTGCTGACGGAGTGGCGATGATCGACCGTTCCGGCATCGGACTCTTGAATGTCGACTCGGAAATGGTTCTCTCTTGCGGGATGACTCCGACATCGGGCGACGAAGGCGCGGCGGCTTCCGACTCTGCCGCGATGGTGTCTGTCTCGGCGGGCGCGGCCGAGTCCCGAACCTCGGTCATCTCCCCAATATCAGCAGCGAATATTCCTTTCCCTTCTTCAACTGCTGAAACGTGCGTCTCGGCAGGTGCGGCCGACATCTCGAACCCTATCATCGTTCCTGTCGCTGGCGATATTTCAGCGATACCGGAAGCGGCGACCCGTGGACTCTCGATGCCCTGAATCTGCGTCTTGATGCCAGTAGCGAGTATGCCTTCTCCACTCGACGCAGGCGTCTCGACTGCCGGCACTCGTGCCGACTCCGCCGGCGCATTGGCGGATGCAGGTGATGCGGCACCCTTCGCTCCCTCAACGTGCGCATGGCCACTATGCTGTGCAGGGACCTTCGTATCGCCAAATGGCCAGTACTGTCTCACCAGGTCCTGCGCCGCATGTCCCGCTCGCGTATCGCTCGCCCATTCGACACCTTCTTTGATCGCATA
>CAYHFY010000043.1:3141-4721 GCA_964356085.1 uncultured Candidatus Saccharibacteria bacterium | reverse complement strand
CGTCTTCACGCCGCTCCTCTTTCCGAGTCCTGCGGGACCGTCGGCCTCGATATAAGCGCCGCCTTCAATAATCTTATGCACGGCACCGAGCCGCAGGTCGATGCCTGTCCCTTCAGGGTTCGAGAAATCACGGCCGCCAAGACCGGTAATAAGATTCTCTTCCTGTATTCTCCGGATTACCTCTTTAATGCCGATAACTGACATACTGCTAGTATACAAGAGATGCTTAAAAGCAAAGACATTGACATAAGAGACGGTTCTGCTCGTATTTCTCTCATCGCCGCCATCGGTCGGAACCGAGAGCTAGGACGGGACGGGAAGCTCCTCTGGCATCTGCCGGATGATATGCAGCGATTCAAGGAACTGACAATCGGCCATCCGGTCATTATGGGACGCAAGACCTGGGAATCGCTCCCCGAGAAGTTCCGGCCCCTGCCGGGCCGGACGAATATCGTGGTGACACGACAGGAGGGCTACGAGGCTTCGGGAGCAATTGTGGTCGACGGACCCTCTGACGCCTTTCTCGCCGCACAAGACGCTCCGGAAGCCGACGAAACGTTTGTCATTGGCGGCGGCGAGCTCTACGTCGCGGCGCTCCCCTATGCGACTCGCCTCTATCTCACGCTCGTCGACGCCACTGCTGATGCCGACACTTTTTTCCCGGAATACGAACAGGAGTTCAAAATAATTTCCGACGAAAGTGGTACGGGAGAACCGCTGCATCAATTCCTCACTCTTGAACACGGATAATAAAAACCACTCGCGCCTTGGGAGCGCGAGTTTAGAAATCGAACGTTCTCGACGGTGAATCAGTCCTAAATCGCCGACTTTCGAGAATTTTACTGATAAAGTCATCAACGTTCTTTGAATTTCTCTGAAGCAACCGCGAATGTTGGTCTGTGCCACTGATGCGTGCCTGTATCCGCTGTTGTCGTCGACGTTTCATCCACCGTTTTCTTCCAAGGTTCTTAGAGAGGAGCACCCACTCCAGATGATGCGGGTTCGTGCAGAGAGAATGTCCGCAGAGATGATCGATGCTCAAGCCGAGTTTTCGATACGCGAAGAAGAGATCCCAGAATGACTTCATATGCCCTGGATCCATTGACCTGAAGTCGGGTATGAAGAACTTGATTTCGTGCAATACGAGTGCAACCCAGTGCACCGGAAATTTCCGCGACTTCCCGGTTTCTTCATCTTCTCTTTTGTACCAAAGATTCATCTTGCCATACGCGCCATTCTTTGCAGAAACGACGTACCCGTCTTTTTGAGAATATCCTCTCCAAAGAACGCATGGCGTTTCGAAACCATTCTGAAAAACCTCTGTCCAATGTTCAAACCTCTCTTCGAGGCTCGCGTACTTTGCCATTGTAGCCTCCTTTAACGAGGGGGAAATGAACGAAAGAAGTTGCTCTAGCGCGCAGAATGTATACAGGAACCCTGTCCGAGAACACTCTACCGCGCCGGAGGTTAAAAAAGCAAACCCGCGCGCTGGCGCAGCCCAAGCGGCGGTTTGTTGGACGCAATGCGACATTGCCTCGCTGCCCCGGCTTAGTGCCGGGGCCCCCGAAGGGCGGCCCGCC
>CAYHFY010000043.1:0-3131 GCA_964356085.1 uncultured Candidatus Saccharibacteria bacterium | reverse complement strand
AAAACCACACCCCCCCCCTGGCCCGCGCACCCCGCCGGGTTTGCTTTACGAAATTACTATTTGACGTCGATGTTCACTACTTCACGTCGATGCCCATTGACCTTGCTGTGCCCGCGATCGTGCGGCCGGCCGCCTCGGGCGAGCTCGCATTCATGTCCGGCATCTTCTCGGCGACGATAGCGGCTATCTGCGCCTGGGTGATAGTGCCAACCTTCGACTCCTTCGCCTTGCCCGAGCCCTTCTCGAGGCCGAGCGCCTTGAGGATGAGCCTGGAAGCGGGCGGGTTCTTCATTATGAAGGTGAAGGTGCGATCGTCGTAGACCGAGAGCTCGATCGGGATGATCGTCCCGCGCTTATCCTTGGTCGCTTCGTTAAACTGGGTGACAAACTGGCCGATGTTCACGCCGGCGGGGCCGAGCGCAGTGCCGACCGGCGGCGCGGGCGTCGCCGCCCCGCCGGGGATCTGGAGCTTAATCTTTTTTGTAACAGTAGCCATAAGTTCTGTGAGATTACCTTAGAGTTTGCGTATCTGCAAGAAATCGAGCTCGACCGGCGTCTCGCGCCCGAACATCGAGACCATCACCTTCACCTTCCCCCTGTCTTCGTCTATCTCTCCCACCTTCCCTTCCAAATCCTTGAACGGGCCGTCAGCGATGACGACCGGGTCGTCCTTCACGAGGTCGATGCGGTGCTTGGGCGCCTCTGCCGTCATCCGCTTCATCAGCGTCGCGACCTCCGACTCCTCCATCGGCACCGGCGTGTTGCCGCTCCCCACGAAGCCCGTCACGCGCGGCGTATTACGCACCACGAACCACGAATCGTCGTCGACGATCATCTTCACCAGGATATACCCGGGATAGATCTTCTCCTCTTCGACTATCCTCTTCCCTCCCTTCACACGGATCTTCTTTTCAGTCGGCACGACGACATCGAATATTTTCCCCTCCATTCCCAGAGACTCGATGCGCTGTTTCAGGTTGCGCTCCACGGCGTTCTCGTAGCCGGCGTAGGTGTGGATGGTATACCAGCGAGCATCCTCTGGCTTAGACGCCGTTTCGTCGCGAATCTCCTTGCGCACAACGGGCGCGATATCCGCCATCTGCATTGTTTCGTTTTCGTCCATAAAATAAGAAGATTAGACCGAGGTAACGTAGCTCACCGCCAGGCTGAAGAGATAGTCGAGCAGACCGACGAAAAGCGCGATGGCGACCGCGATGATGATAACGACGAGCGTGTGCGCAATCGCCGTCCGGCTTGTCGGCCAGACGACGTGCGAGAACTCTTCGCGAACATGTTTCAAGTAAGTGAGTGGGTTCATGGTTTTGGTCTAAAAAAAGCCCTCGCGGGCTCTTGATACTGCCAGTGTAGTACAGCACCCGACATAAGTCAAACGCCCCGCATAGCGGGGCGTTTGCTTCACCGCTAAATCAGCGGATCTCGTAGGTGATAGAGACGGAGGCGGTGTAGGTGTTCTCGCCAGCGGGCGTGTTCGGCGAGGAGGCCTTCGACTCGAAGGTGTCGCCGCCCATGCCGTAGGCGTACATCGGATACGGGTACCCGCCCGAGGACTCGCTGAAGCTCACGATCTTCCCGAGACGGATGCCGAGCTGTTTTGAGAGAAGCGCGGCCTGTGTCTTCGCCTTCTTGATGGCGTCGGCGCGCGCGGCGTCGTAGCCGGCGGTCGAGTCGTCGAGCGCGAAGGCGGGACCGCTTACGTTCTGTACCTCGCGCTCCCCCAGCCCGCCGAGCAGGGCGCCGACTGTCGCGAGGTCGCGTATCGTCACCTGAATCGTCTCCGACACCTGATAGCCGATTATCTTCGGCGCGCCGCCGTAGGCCGGGCACATCGCTCCGAGCGGACACGGGTTCGGATACGAGTACTGCGGAGAGATGTTATACGAGAGCGTCTTCACATCCTTCTCGGCGACGCCCTGCTCCTTGACGAAGTCGAGCGCGGCGTCCGCCTGTTTCGTCGTCGCGGCCTGCGCCTCCGAGACGGTCTTGGCGATGTTCTCGACAGTGAAGGAGACGCGAGCGACATCCGGCGGCAGGGTCGCCTGGCCGGAACCCTGTACGGTAACCGTCTCGGTCGCCGGCATCTCCGGCCGACCGAGGTTCCCCGCGACCGTTATCGTCTGTGCGAACAAGAAAAGCGCCAGCATCGCGAAGACGCCGACAAGCGCGATGCGCGCGCCGCGACTGCCGAACACTTCACTCAAGAAATCATTGTTCATATGCGTATCGGATTAGGTTAATAGGAAAAGTATACCACTTGCGGGAATTATCCTCCCTGCAAAGTCGAAAGGAGCTTACGGAGCGCGGCGGCGGCGGGCAGAGTCGTAACGTCGAGACTGGGATCGGTCCAATTCACCACGCCCCAGTCGATCGCGTCGAAGCGCAGGACGTCCGTCGCGCGCCCGAGATAGTATGCCGTATCGATGACCCCCTCGAAGCGCTCTATCGAGACGACGGTGAAGCGGTGCGTGCCGAGCATGGTAGAAGAAAAGAAGGTGGCGCTTACCGGCTCCCCGGAGGCACCGCCGATAGCCGTCTGCTGAATAGTCGCGAGCGCCGTCGAGGATGCGGCTATCGCGTATCGCCGGATGATGATACGCGAGGCTTCTGTCGAAGAAGCAACGGAGAGCTCATATGCGACGATGCTCGACCCGTCGGGAATCGGGGCGGGAGAGAACCCTTCCGGCACCGCAAAGGCGATCCCTACGTCGGGGAATGAAACGTTCGGGGCCGGGCACGCGGGGAAGGAACAAGAGGAGCCTGTGCGCCCGACCGCCGTGCCGTCCGGACAGACGAGCGCGTCGACCGGACAGGCTATCGGGCGCGACGGATATTCGATCGCATTTTTATATACGAACCCGCCAATGCCGATGATGATGATAAACAGGATGCCAAGGAATAAACCCTTCATACGCGGATAATACCATGCGCGAAACTGTCGGGGCGACTATCGGGAATCGGTCACACATAATTTCTTGCTAGAAATTTGCGCGACCCCGCCTCGCCACCGAGTGGCTCCGGCCTTCGATTCCCTGTCGCCCTCGTAATCGAGGACTCTTCGAGGGCGACTATCGGGAATCGAACCCGAATTGAGAGCTCCACAAGCTCCAGTGTTA
>CAYHFY010000042.1:0-4777 GCA_964356085.1 uncultured Candidatus Saccharibacteria bacterium | reverse complement strand
TGAAGAAAATGAGCGATGCGGAAGAAGCCCTCGACAAGCTTCAAAAGGCGGTTTTGAAACAGGCTAAAGAATCGGAAGCTTCTGCGGAAGCGGGTAAAAAATTAAACGAAGCAAAAGGAAAACTCACGGAGAGTACAGAGAAGGAGGTCGAATCGAACAGTCATTAATTTCTAATTTATGGATACAGCGCAATCGGGGCCAAGTTTTGACGAAAGCGTCGCGCGAATAATGCGGACCTTGCCGCCGGCGATACGGAGCTATCTCTCGCAGGGGAGACACACACCAGTCGCAAAGAGCTTGATGGCGAAGTATGGGCTCCGCGTCGACCAGGGAGGAATTCTCGAACGGGAGATTATACTGCTCCTGATGGGCATCGAGAATCCGGAAGAGTTTACGCGATCTCTCGTTCAGGAAGCGAATCTCGGACAAGAGACAATTGCCGGCATCGTACGAGACGTCAACGCGCAGATATTCGCGCCTCTGCGGGAGGAGATGAGACATCCGGCCCCAGCGCCCGCACCGACGAAGCCGGCTCCGCAGGTGTACGCGCCGCCGCCGCAGTCTCCGGCGTATGTGCGTCCGGAGACTGCGCCGCCCGCCGCTCCCTCCGCCCCGCCCCTTAATAACCGGCGCCTCACATACCCTAACCCCCCCCACCCCCCCAAGCACCTCATGCCGCCCCCCTCCATAGCCTTCGGCGACGGGGGGCCGCGCCCCTCCATAGCCTTCGGCGACGGGGGGCCGCGCCCCGCCGTAGCCTCGGGCGAAGGAGGGCCGCGTTGGCAAAGTCAGACTTTACCAACTCCTCCGAGTCAGCGCCTCCGGCTTGAGGATCACGAGGAGCCGCATATAGAATTTAATAAAGTGGCTCCGCCAGCGCCGCCGCGCCCCTCCATAGCCTTCGGCGACGGGGGGCCGCGCCCCGCCACAGTCTCTGGCGAAGGGGGGCTCCGCCCGGCTCCTCCGTCGAGTAAGCCCGTCATCGCGCCGGTGCGGCCGTACTCCGCCGATCCGTATCGCGAACCGATTGAAGAAGATAGTAGGAAGTAGGTTGCGTTTTCCCGCGCTCTTATATATAGTGCCTCTATCCCGCGGTTGCGGGCTTTCTAAATAAATGGCCACCATCAATCAGCTTTCAAAGAAAGGACGCAAGAGCAGAGCGTCCAAGTCGAGCGTGCCTGCCTTGTCTCGCGGTTTTAACGCGCTGAAGAACCGCCCGACCTACTATCCCTCGCCCTTCAAGCGCGGGGTCTGCACCAAGGTGACCACCAAGACGCCGAGGAAGCCGAACTCCGCTATCCGCAAGATCGCCCGCGTCCGGCTGACTAACGGGATGGAAGTAACGGCCTATATCCCGGGCGAGAGCCACAACCTCCAGGAACACTCGGTCGTCCTTCTGCGCGGCGGCAGGGTAAAGGATATCGGCGTACAGTACACCATAGTCCGCGGCAAGCTCGACACCGCCGGACTCGAGAAGCGTCGCACTAGCCGCTCGCGCTACGGCGCGAAGCGCCCAAAGTAGTATGCGCCGCCCCCTGAAGAAAAAGCGCGTCTGGCGCCCCGATCTCAAGTACGGTTCGGAGACGCTGACCCGATTCATTAACGCCGTTATGTGGAGCGGCAAGAAGGACACCGCCCGCGCGGTCGTCTACGAAGCGTTCGCCGTCATCGAGAAGGACGGCGCCAATCCGCTCGAGACCTTCGAAGCGGCGCTCCGTAATGTCTCTCCGCTGATGGAGGTGCGCTCCCGTCGCGTCGGCGGAGCGAACTATCAGGTGCCCCGCGAGGTGCCCCAGAGCCGCCGCCTCGCTCTCTCCTTCCGTTGGCTTATCGGCGCCGCCCGCGCGAAGAAGGGTAAGCCGATGGCCGACAAGCTCGCCGCCGAGCTCCTCCTCGCCGCTAAGAACGAGGGCGATGCGATTAAAAAGAAAGATGAAATGCATAGAATGGCGGAGGCAAATAAAGCTTTTGCCCACTTCGCCTGGTAATACAGGGGTATCTTTAGCGTCTTTTAAATGTGCGGGGCGGGGTGAAGTTAGGTTTTTTGTGAATATCCACAAGTAAGTTTCATACCCTCATTATTCGGCTAGATTTGTTATCATTAACTTAGTTATGCCCCTAAACAAAAAGAAGTACGAGAATACCGTCTTGTACCTCTGCCAAAAGCTAAATGGGGAGATACGAGGCAAAAAGAAGCTGGCAAAACTTCTGTATTTTGCCGATTTTGATTTTTATGAAAAATACGCCCGCTCAATCACGGGTGACGTTTACCGCGCATTGCCTATGGGGCCGTTTCCAAACGCACTTGAGGAAATGACGGCACGTCTGTCGAAGGGGGGCGCTCTAAATATAGAGAATGTAGAAAACGGCGGCACATTTAACCCAACAGAAGTATACCGAGCAAAATCAGGCCCTGATATATCCGCATTGAGCGAAGAGGAGAGGTCTATGCTCGACCGTATAGCACTCAAATACGGGCAGCTTAACGGGAAACAGCTTGAAGAGCTCTCGCACGCGGAGGCACCTTATATCGGAACCAAGCTGCGCGAAGAAATACCTTACGAATTGTCGTATTATCGCGAAACGGACTTCAGCGATTTATGTCCGGTCTAGAGTTTGTTTACCACGATGGGATTGAGAAAGAAATCGCCGGACTGGAACGGCGATTTCGCACGATACGACAAGGTCTTCTAAGCTTTGAACGTCTGTGCGAAAAGCAATTTCATCCGACTAGTCCTCAACAAGCCATAGGCCCTGGGAAACTGCATCGCGTCAGCCAAAACGATATTTGGACTCTTTGGAAGGCAGAATTGGTCGTGCCAAACTCGGGACTCCGTCCAAATCAATGGCCCCGCGTATGGTTCGCTGTAAAGGGTGGTGTCATCGTGTTTCTTTGCATCGGTTCGCACACGGATAACTATGATAATAACGAAATGGACAGACGGGCTTCATCCCGAGCGGGGGACATGTTTTGATACGCCGTATGGCCGAGGCGAACAAGGCCTTCGCTCACTTCGCGTGGTAAAACACTTTTGACACGGAAAGACGAAAGGGCTTGCCGTGAGGCAAGCCCTTTTAGGTGAGTACGCTGGGTCAGAGAACTCTTGTGTACGGGTATGTTCTGTTGAATGCTTCCCGCTCTCGTTGTTCTTCTTCCGTCAGTCTTTTCTCCATGCTGAAGTTGGTTGTTGGGAGTCTGAATCTCTCCGCCAGCTTTGCCGCAATTCCACCGGCGAGCGTGGAGTACATACCACCCTTCTCCGGGGCGCTGAAGTCGTCAGCGACAATGTCAAGGTATTTGAGCATCGTGGCCATGTCATACGCGGAATGCGTCCGCCATTCCCAATAGCCATTAAGACCGTTACTGACGGCACACCACGCAGCGAGCCGCCGCTGGTCTTCCTGTAGTCCACACATGACTGCGATGCAGAAGCGGTTGTTCCAATAGCACTGGTGTGTGGGCTGATTCTTGAACATGAATTCAGCGCACAACAGAGTCATCGGATCCCCGAGATGCCTCGCAGGGTCGGCCATGCATTGCTCCACAACCTTGTTAGCCAATCCGCTTGCAGCGCGATATCGCGCGTAACTTGCCTCCTGACCCAACACGATGGCGTTCACGGGTACTCCCTCAGTGATTAATCGGGTTACTGCATCCGCACGCACCATATCATCCTCATTGCTTTTTCTCAACTTTCCGCTATTCTATACACAACGCCACGGCGCTTTTTATTTTTATCAATCACTTATGAACAGAGATTATCCACTTGAGAAAGTTCGCAACTTCGGCATCATCGCCCACATCGATGCGGGGAAGACGACCACGTCCGAGCGCGTGCTTTTCTATACCGGCAGTCAGCACAAGATAGGCGAGGTGCACGAGGGCGAGACCACGACCGACTGGATGGAACAGGAGCGCGAGCGCGGCATCACTATCACCGCCGCCGCCATCACCTGCTTCTGGACTAAGACCGGCGAGTCGGACAAGAAAGACATCTCGAAGAAATTCCGTTTCAATATCATCGATACCCCGGGCCACATCGACTTCACCGCCGAGGTGAAGCGCTCGATGCGCGTTCTCGACGGCGCGATTGTCGTCTTCGACGGCGTTGCGGGCGTCGAGCCGCAGTCCGAGACCAACTGGCGCTACGCCGACGAGGCGGCGGTGCCGCGCGTCTGTTTCATCAACAAGCTCGACCGCACGGGCGCATCATTTGAAAAGTCGTACGCGAGCATCCTCGATCGGCTCTCGCCGAAGGCCATCCGCATGCAGATACCGATAGGGGAGGAGGGCGCGCACGAGGGCGTCATAGATCTGCTCACGATGAAGGCCTACACCTTCTCGGGGAACATGGGCGAAGAGGTTATCGAGGGCGATGTGCCGGCGAATCTTCTCGACGACGCGAAGAAGTATCGCGCTGATCTCGTCGAGCGCATCGTCGAGCAGGACGACGCGGCCATGGGCGCGTATCTCGAGGGTAAGGAGCCGAGCGTTGACGAGCTGAAGGCGATCCTGCGTAAGGCGGTCATCGCGAACCAGGTCTTCCCGGTCTATTGCGGGAGCGCGCTTAAGAACAAGGGCGTCCAGCTCGTGCTCGACGCCGTTGTCGACTATCTGCCGTCGCCTCTCGCTCTCCCGCCCGCCACCGGTACCAACCCGAAGACCGGCGAGCCTATCGAGCGCCACGCCTCCGACGACGAGCCGTTCTGCGCGCTCGCGTTCAAGCTCCAGACCGACCCCTTCGTCGGCGCGTTGACCTTCTTCCGCGTTTATTCC
>CAYHFY010000041.1:1398-4923 GCA_964356085.1 uncultured Candidatus Saccharibacteria bacterium | reverse complement strand
ATCCACCGTGTACTCTTATGTCTCTCGTACGGAGACCTACATAGCACCTTCATTTGCTTGTCCTTCATAGCCCTTCACACTTCATAGTGTGTTGGGCGACGTAGGACACTCCCGCACACAAGAACCACTCCCGTGCGCGGGACTTTTTACTTTTGCATATTCGTATGTCAAAAATCGGTGTCCCTTTGAAACGAAAACCGCCCCAAGGGGCGGTTTTCGTGTGCTTAGTGCACCCGAGGCCTTACGGCCTTTCCGCTCCTAAAAGTGAAGTTTTTCGGTTCGTAGACACGTAGAGGGAGTATAGAGCAGGGCGATATTGCTGTCAACACAATCCCTACCATTGCGTAATCACATTGGACAGTCCTGTGTATCTACCATCCATAATTTCTGCTATAGCAGATTTAGTGGATACCGACAGAACAGGTCAGGTGGCAGGAAATACTCTGTGCTTCTCTGTGCATACCTGGTATGCACAACAACAGAATTTGCCGCAAGGCTACGGACGAGCAAACAAAACCGCCCGGCGGAGCCGGGCGGTTTTGCGAAACAAAGGACGTTAGTCCTTGATCTCCGACTGGAACCGCTCGAGACAGCGGGCCGCCGAGGCCTGGCCGCCAAGCCCGAAGGCGAGACCGACCGCGAGCGAGACCGCTATGACGACGCCCGTGAAGAGCGTTTGTACAAACGCCGTCGCGACGTTCAGCTGTGCGAGCGCCGCGAGAAGAGCGAATATCCAGATGGCGTATCGCGCCACCTTGCCGAGGAATCCGGCTCCATGGAGAGAAGCCGCCTTCGCCGAGCCGATGACGACGCGCTCTACTGCGTCTGCGACAACCGCCGCGACGAGGAGAATCAAGACCGCAACGATCACCTGCGGCAGGTATCCGAGCACGACCTCGCTGATGAAGAGGTTGACCGTCGACAGGCGGAGCACGTCGAGTGCCGCCACCAAGAAGACGATAATGAAGAACCACTTGACGAGGAACCCGAGAAACTTGCCCGACGAGAGCTCGAAGCCCGCGCGAGAAAGCAGGTGTTCGATGCCGGTCGCCTTAAGCGCCTGATCGACGCGCAACGAGTTGACGATCTGCGAGACGACGCGGCCGAGACCGACGCCGACGAGCCAGCCGACGATGAAGATGACTATCGCGATGAGTAAGTTGGGAATGAACGCTACCAGTCCGTAGAAAAGATTCTGGAAAGACTGGCTAAGAACATCCGCCCAGGTGGTGAAAACCATAATGGATAACGCTTTATTTATGTGGTTAATTACTCGCGCCCAACGGGCCCGAGCGCCTGTTGGAATTGTACCATATCTAGAGGCCTATTTTGTCGATAAGGAGGCGGTGTGGATAGTCGAAAACGTCCCGAAGGAGCCTGTCGTAGACCCCGAGGCGATAGCGGAAGTCTTGTGTCGCAAAGGATGCGTAGCGTATCTCGCGCCCGAGCTCGGCCTCGAGAGAACGCACGACGAGAACGAGCGAACGCTCCTCGAGGTTGTCTCCCACGACGAGCAGATCTATCTTCGGCTCGAGGATGCCGGTGAAAAATCCCGAGAGCGCGACGAGCCGCAGGCTCCCGACACGCTTAAGCCTCGCGAGGATATCCTGCGGGCGCACGCTGGTCGTCTCGCGGATGAACGTGTCGAGCGCGGCGAGATGTTCGAAGCGAGGATTCGCCTGGTATCGCCCGATCGCCTGCCCGCCCCTCTTACGCAAGAGCCCTGAAGAGAGAAGCTCGGCGACCTCGCGGCGGGCGGCGGGCTTCGAGAGCTTCGTCCTCTGCGCGACCTCGGCGAGCGTAAAGGCCGCCTCCTGGTTGAATACGAACAAGCGAAGGGTCTTAAGCCGCGCCGAAGACCCGAAGAGCTTTGCGAGCAATTCCATATGTCGCCAGTGTACGGGCTTAGGAGATAAAACGCAAAATGCGCCCCCGCCTTCGGCGGGGGGCGCATTTTCGTGTCCTAGTTACTTCAAAGTGACTTTGGCACCCGCGTCCGTGAGCTTCTTTGCGAGCTCAGCGGCATCCTCCTTCTTCATGCCCTGCTTCAGCATCGAGGGGGCGTTGTCGACGAGATCCTTGGCCTCCTTAAGGCCGAGCCCGAGCGCCTCCTTCACCACCTTGATGACGGCGATCTTGGTCGCGCCGGCCTCGGTGAGCTCGACATCGGCGGTCGACTTCCCTTCCTCCTCCGCCGCGCCTGCGGCGGCGGGGCCGGCGACCGCGACTGCCGCGGCAGAGACGCCGAACTTCTTCTCAAGCACCTTCACGAGCTCGGAGAGCTCGAGAACCGACATGTTCTCGACTTCCTCGACGAGCTTCTTGAACTTCGCGGGCACTTCCGCGACAGTCTCTTCGACTGCCGGGGCGGCCGCAACATTGGTCTCTTCCATAGTAATAGTATTAATCGCTTAGTAACTTACGCTGACTTCTTCTTACTTATCTGATCAAGCGCCATTACGAGCCCCTGTATCGGACTGTTGATGACATTTACGAACATGCCGCGCAGGACGGGCAGAGGCGGGATCGTCGCGATCGCCGTCATCGCCGCCTTGTCGGCAAATGCATTCTCGAACACGCCGCCGACGAGCGTCAGAGCGCCCTTCAGCTTCTTGCCGAACTCGTACACGCCGCGCGCGGGTGCCGTAGCGTCGTCTGCAGTCCATGCAACGGCGACTTCTCCCGGCAACTCCGGCAGGTCGCCGGCATATCCGCGCTCTTTGAGTGCGAGACGGATAAGTGTCTTCTTCGCGACGAAGTAGCGCACGCCCGCCTGCGAGAGCTCCTTGCGCAGGCGCGCGGAGTCCTTCACGGCAAGCTTGGTGAAGCTGACGAACGCGACCGCAGACGCTTCCTTGAAAGCGGCGGTAAGCTTCGCGACTACTTCGCGCTTCTTGTCTTTTGATATTGCCATAGTGTTTTCGCACGAACGTACTGAAAGGAGAGTTCGACCTTATGTTGGTCTCCCTACACCGGATTTATGAGTCCTTCGATTACTCTCAGGATCTTCGACCAGTGGTCTTCGGTTCGTACAAAAGCACTCTACCAGAGCCTGGCCGGAACGCAATCTATCGCATCGCGGCGCTCGCGAAGTGGAGCGTGAGAAGCGCGGTCGCGACAATAGCCGCGAATCCGGTCGAGAACTTCACAAACTCGATAAAAAACGGGAGGATGCGCCGCCCGCCGTCACGTTCTCTCTTATTTCTTTGATTGTTCATATGCGGTAATAGCGGCGAGGAAGTTCTGGTCGGTCTCGAGTATAGCGGGATTGCTCCTGCGTATCTCGGCGACTATCCGCGAAGCGGCGGCAGGGTCGCCCGCGAGATACGTTACCTTCGCGAGATCGTAGAGCGTATCGTAATCGGAGGGATTGTCCTTCGCTAAGTCCGCGAGAAAGGGTACGGCATGCCGCCAGTCTTCCGTCGCTATGTAGTATTTTACCGCGGGACGGGCGGCGGCGGTGTCCGACTCCGTGTAGAGCGGGAACGCCTCGTCCGCCCACTTCTTCGCGATCTCGAAATCGCC
>CAYHFY010000041.1:0-1298 GCA_964356085.1 uncultured Candidatus Saccharibacteria bacterium | reverse complement strand
GCCTGATGGTCGGTATACATCGAGTAGGCCTGATACCCGTATTCGAGATCGGCGTAGGTGCCGAGCGCGAGCCCCCGCTCGAAATATGCGTTCGCCCGATTCACGTCTATGAGATGCAGGCGGTAGCCCTTGGTTAAGAAGATATTTGCCGTAAGCGGCAGGACGATTGCGGGGACGAGAAGGAGCGCGGCGAGCGAGACTACGAGCGCGGGAGCGATGGGCGGCAGACGCCGCTGAAACGCGACGTGTGGGGCAGAAGATGCGCCAGATAAAAGAAGCGCGAAAAGCGCATAAAGAAGCCAGAGTGAAGACGGTGTATCGAACACAAAGAAGTTTTGTATCGCATAGACGAGAATAAGGAGGAGGAAAAGAAATCCCTCGTTCATAAGGCCGGGCGGAGTACGGCGATACAACCGAAGCGCGGCGGCGGCAAACGCGCCGATAAGCGCGAGATACAGCGCGAGGCCGATAACGCCGTACTGCGCGAAGTAATCGAGGAATGAATTGTGCGCTCTATCGAACCATTGCTCGATAATCTTCCCCGGGTCGTAGACCTTGTCGAATATCTGCGCGATATGCTCGGCGCCATAGCCGGCGAGTGGGCGCTGGAGCGCTTCCGCGCCGATGTGCCTCCAGACGAAGAGGCGACTCGAAACGGTACCGTCTGAAAGAGAGATTGAAGCGAGGCGCCGTACCGGCTCGAAGGGAACCCCCGCGAGCTCGGCGCGGAAAGCGAAGAAAACTGCGCCGACAACGAGGAGCGCAGCGATCCCATAGCGCGCGGCACGGCGCGAGTGCTCCTCTCTCTCCTGCGCGGGGCCCGGCTCGATACGGCGGGTCGCCGCGTACGCGAGGGCGGCGAGGAGCGCGGCGAGAAGAGCGAGTATCGTGCCGCGCGTTGCGGCGAGCACTACCGCGAGCGCAGAGAAGATTGCGGCGATCTTGTAGAAGCGACGCCACGCGCGCGACGCATCCCGGAACGCAAGGATGATTATAAAAATCGCCATGCCGAGATATCCCGCGAGGAACGCCGCGTTGCCGAAGGTGCTCCCGATACGTCCCGAGACCGGCGGCAGGAACGACGCCTCTCTTCCGAATATCGCCGCCGTCGCCCATTGGAGCAGGGCGATGACGGCGACGATGGCGGCAGTTATCGCGACAGTCTTCGTAAGGCGCGCGAAGAACGCGCGGTCGGCCGTAAGAAGGATGAGATAGAAGAAAACGGTGATGACGGTAAGCGTCAGGAGCCCGTCGCCGCGCGCGAATATCCCCCAGAAACTGCGGTAGAAATCGATGCC
>CAYHFY010000040.1:2999-5174 GCA_964356085.1 uncultured Candidatus Saccharibacteria bacterium | reverse complement strand
TATGAACACTTACACCATCCAGCAGTCTGCGTTCGCCCACTTCTTAACCGCAAGCGTGCGGAGCGCGCCGCTCTGGCTCCTTGTCCGCCTCTTCCTCGGTTACGAGTTCCTGATTGCCGGATGGAACAAGTTTACAAACCCTATATGGTTCGGCGGCGACGCGGGTGCCGCGCTCCAGGGCTTCGTAAACGGCGCGCTCAAGAAAACCGCGGAGTTCTGCGCCAATCCTGCCGCCTGCCACCCGGACGTCTACGGCTGGTACGCCTCGTTCCTCCAGAGCGCCGTGCTCCCGAATCTTGTCACCTGGTCGAACGCCGTCGTGATCGGCGAGATCGCTATCGGGCTCGGACTTATCGTCGGACTCTTCACCAGGACCGCCGCGTTCTTCGCGTTCTTCATGTCTTTCAACTTCCTCCTCGCGGGGACGGTAAGCGAGAACCCGATGCTTATCATGCTCGCGCTCGGCATCATGCTCGCACACCGCGTCGCCGGCCACTACGGACTCGACCGCTACGCCCTGCCCTTCATCCGCCGCACTCTCCGCCTGCGCTCGGCTCTGACTTAGACACCGCACTCCGAGCCGGCAGGTGCGCTCGCTCGAGGACGTGTCGGAGCGCGACGGCGCGAGACACAGCAAATTTTCAGCCAGAAAATTATGCGTGTCCGAGAGCGGGCGCACCTGCCGGCTCGGGACTGTCTACGACACCCTGAAATTTTCAAACTGCCAGGGATCTTCGGCGTCAAACGCCTCCGGGAAGAGCTGACCGCGTCCCTGGATAGGCGTCCAGTCGGTGTAAACACCGAACACCTCGCCGAGATACGGGCGCGCGACGTCCATAAGAAGCTGATGGTCCATCTCGTCGGCGTCGACGATGCCTGCGGTCGGATTCTTCATAGCCCAGACCATCGCGCCGATGATGCTCGCCGTTACCTGGAGGCCGGTCGCGTTGTTGTGCGGTACGAGCCGCCGCGCCTCGTCTATGGAGAGCCGCGAGCCGTACCAGTAGGCTCCCTTCGCGTGCCCCATAAGCAGGACGCCGAGCTCGTCGACTCCTCCGGGGAGAACGTCCTCGCTGATGAGCCTCTGCTCCTTCTGGAGTACGCCGTTGTTCGCCGCGAGCTCGTCGAGAGAGAGCACCGCGCCGTCGCAGGGGTGGTACGCATAATGCACCGTCGGCCGATAGACAGTCTTCTCGCCCTCCGAGAGCGTCAGGTAGTCTGAAATAGAGATGGATTCGTGGTGCGTGATGATCCACGCGTGCTGGGCCTTCGGCGTGGGTGTCCAACTGCGCACCTTGGTCGCGAAGCCGGGCTGTTCCAGATAGATGGCGCTCCCACAGCCGAAATCGTGTCTGCGCGCATTCTCCGGAAGCTTCCTCTCGTGCGTGCCCCAGCCCATCTCGGCGGGCTGGCATCCCTCGGCGGCGAACCCGTCGATAGACCAGGTGTTGATAAACTCCCCTATTTTCTTCGGCACGGGAGACTCCTGCGTGTCCCGCTCGGCGATGTGGATAACCTTGATGCCGAGATCGCGCGCAAGCCGCGCCCACGCCTCGCGCGTTGCCGGCACGCCCGTCTCGAATCCGGTATCTGCGGCGATGTTCAGGAGCGCCTGTTTGACGAAGTGGGAGACGAGGCCGGGATTCGCGCCGTGCGCGAGCACCGCCGTCGGGCGCGGGCCCTCTATCGGGAGTGCGCGGAGCGCGAGCGCCGTCTCGCGGAGCGCGTAGTTGGAACGCTCCGAGACGGAGAGCTTCGGGTCGATATAGAAGCCGAGCCAGGGCTCCATCACCGTGTCGATATAGAAAATATTATTGCGCTGGCAGTGCTCGATAAGCGCCGCCGAGGAAACGTCGACCGAGACGTTTACCAGGAAGCCGCCCGAGCCGACATGCGCGCCGACGATATCTTTATAATTGTGCGGCAGAAGCGGGTCGACGATGAAGCGCACGCCATACTCGCGCGCCTCCTCCTCGCCGCGAGAGTCCGCGGTGACGATGGTTATCCGTTCCGGCGTAATGGTGAAATGCCGAAGAAGGAGAGGTAGAATCCCCTGCCCGATGCTCCCGAACCCTACAATGAGGATGTTTCCGTTGAACTCATACTTTTCCATTTCCGGTAATTGTTCTTAAGCTTCGCGCTGTCGCGCCGTTATGCGCATGAGTATACGGACAG
>CAYHFY010000040.1:0-2899 GCA_964356085.1 uncultured Candidatus Saccharibacteria bacterium | reverse complement strand
GGTGTAGAATACGCGCAACATCTTATTATGAATATCCATTACTTTTCAGGCGAGGCGTGGGAAGAGGAATATGTGAGAACGAAACTTCCGAACGAGACTATTACGTTCCATGAAGGCCCGCTCGCCGCGCTCCCCGAGCTCGCCGACCCTGAAGCGACTGTTCTTTGTGCCTTTATAGAATCCAAGATAGGCGAGGCGGAGATGGGCCGATTCCCCGCCCTGAAGCTGATCGCGACCCGCTCGACCGGCTTCGACCATATCGACCTCGCCGCCGCGAAGGCGCGCGGCATCGCGGTCGCAAATGTCCCCTTCTACGGCGAGAATACCGTCGCCGAGTTTGCCTTCGCGCTCCTCTTGGCGCTCTCGCGGCGCGTGATCGACGCCGACGAGCGCGTGCGCACCGGCGCCTTCTCTCCCGCAGGGCTTCGCGGCTTCGACCTCGCCGGCAAGACGCTCGGCGTCATCGGCACCGGACACATCGGCGCGCACGTTATCCGCATGGCGAAGGGCTTCGGCATGAAGGTGCTCGGGTTCGATGCCTTCCCGAACGCCGAACTCTCCCACACGCTCGACTTCTCCTACGTGCCTCTGCCCGAGCTTCTCGCCTCGTCCGACATCCTCACGCTCCACGTCCCGTACAACGAGCACACGCACCACCTCATCAATCGCGGCAACATCGCCGACATCAAGAAAGGCGCATATCTCGTCAACACCGCGCGCGGCGCGGTGGTCGAGACCGACGCGCTCGTCGAGGCACTCCAGAAGAACATCCTCGCGGGCGCGGCGCTCGACGTGCTCGAAGAGGAGGGCGACCTAAACGAGGAAGCGGCGCTCCTGACCGCGCCCCACCCAAACGAGAGCGCGATAAAGATCGCGCTCGAGAACCACTACCTTATCGAGCATCCGCGCGTTATCGTCACGCCGCACCTCGCCTTCAATACGCGAGAGGCCGTGGAGCGCATCCTCGACACCACTATCGGCAATATCCGCGGCTTCGCCGCCGGATCTCCGGTCAACATTGTTTCCTGATTACTGATCGCGCATCTCCTCGCGGAGCCGCACCTCTTCTTCGTCCATCCCGAAGTAGTGGGCGTATTCGTGCCAGATCGTTTCGGCGATAACCGTGCGAACGTCCTGTCCGTCTTCGTGCGCCGCTTCTTCTATCGGCAGTTTATAGAGCGTAATCGTGTCGGGAAGCGTCTCGCCGATGCCGTAGGTGTCGCCGCGCGCCGTGGCGGGGATGCCCTGGTAGAGGCCGAGGAGCGTCTCGCCGTCTCCGAGGCCCTCTCGCCGCCGCACCTCCTCCGAGGGCTCGTCCTCGACCAGGAGCGCGACATTCTCTATCTTCGCACGAAACTTTTCCGGCAGGAGCAGGAACCCTTCTCGCACCAGCTCTTCGAACGCCTCGCGGCTCATCGGCACTGCTCCCTTCGGCGCATCTTCTCCGGCCAGAACGGCCCCTTCGAAACTGACGCCGGGAGATTTCTTTTTCATCATTTGTAATATTTATACACCCGGTCTTACTGCCGTATGAGCGTAAGCAGTTTCGCCTCGACATCATCCATGCTGGCGGGTGGAGATTTTTCAATAAAAGCTATGCGGCGCTTGCTCCAGTCTAGTGTGCGTATCTGATCGACAAGAATCGCCCCGCGGCTTTCTTTCCCCTCAAGAATGACCTCAAAAATGTATCCCTTGCTCGCCGAGGTTATCGGACAGAAGAGCGCACGGTTGCTTATCTTATTGTACGCCTCTGGAGAAACGACGACCGCTGGACGGCGACCGATCTGTTCATGCCCCTTTATGGGATCAAAGTCGATCCATACGATATCGCCGCGGCGAGGGATATATTTCGTTGCTACCATACCTCATTACCGCGTGCGGGGCCCCAATCAACAATGCCGTGTTGAGTTTTCTTATCGAAATTCTTCAATAGAGAGGCGAGAGTATAAACCGGCTTCTTAGAGGGCTTCAGTAGAAGAACCCTCCCCTCGACCGAGAGCGAGATAACGCTCCCTTCGCTCATCTGCGTCTCGCGCGCTATCTCTCTAGGGATTCGTATCCCTAAACTATTCCCCCACTTCTGAATGGTTGCCGTGGTCACAGGCAGAGTATATACAGGTGTATATACATAGTCAACCTGTCATGGGGAGGTTGTTACCAGGCCAAGTTTTGCACTTGCGTCGAAAAGTAGGCAGCCATATCAAGTGTTTCGCGTACGCCGCCCTTAGCAATTCGTCGTAATTTGATATGACCCCCTCTTTGGTTTACTATCGAGAATCCAAAACCCTCGAGAATCGCAACAACGTTCTGCCCGTCCAAAACTCGCGGTTTAGGCATGCACAAACGTCCGCGGTAACTCGAAATTAACGAGCAGGGGTGAAGAAGGCGCGAGTCCAAAGTCTGCAGGATCCTCACCGTCAAGACAGAGTTCCGTTGCTTCTTGAATATTTCTTGCGAGTTCGTCGAGAGTCCTGCCTTGAGTCACCACCGGCAAATCTAGACCCTCGGCGACATACTGCGTGTCGCCTTTGAAAATACGGTATTGAATAATGTTTTTCATATCGTCCAGAAGTATATCACGAGTATCAAGTTTTCTGAATTAAGCCGGAAACTCAACCACAAACGTCGAACCCTTCCCCGCTCCCTCGCTCTCGGCGCGGATAGTGCCGCCGTGCGCCTCGACGATGCTCTTGGCGATATAGAGACCGTAGCCGGTGGAGTGGACGTTTACCTTCTGCGAATCCTTGCCGTGGCCGCCCTCGGTGAAGAGGCGCTTCTTGTCTTCCTCTGTAATGCCGACGCCGGAATCCTTGACGCTGAAGACCAGTTTGCCCACCCCCTCCCTCTTAAGGGAGACTACTACCGAGCCCGAGGGAGTGTAGTTGATCGCGTTGTCGAT
>CAYHFY010000039.1:2173-5211 GCA_964356085.1 uncultured Candidatus Saccharibacteria bacterium | reverse complement strand
GGCGTTCGACCCGGCGGCCAAAACACCCCCTCCCACTCCTTCGCGTTATATTGCCAAATAAAAAACAACCCGCGGCCGCCCCAGCGCGGGCCCGCGTTCTGTTTTCTACTTTACGCGTTTCCCACTTCGCAGGTTTCGCAGACTGCAGGGTGCTTCAAAACGGCGGCAAGAGAATACTTCCCTGAACCGCTGAAGACAAGCGCGAGCGAGCCGAGCAGAAGCGTCAAGGCGTACTCGTAGCCTCCGTTTGTGAGACTGAATCCCTTCTCGAAGTGCACGAGGAACAGGGCGACGGTCATCACGACCGTGAGCGCGACGCCCGCGTAGCGGACGAAGAGGCCGCCGATGAAGAGCAGGCCGCCGACAAACTCGACCCAGGCGGTCGCATACGTGAGAAAGGCAGGGATACCGAGCGACGCGAAGAAGCCGATAGTCTGCTCCATCGAGCCTATCTTCTGGTAGCCGTGGAAGACGAATACGAGACCGAGCGCGACTCGCAAGAGCAGGATGGCGATATCGGGGTTATGCAAACGATGCACGACGGAATGAATCATGGTTGATGGGTTATTAGATTATTAGATTCGGTAACAACCGAGAGTATACACCAGACCGAAAGGCGTCTCTGTGGATATTCTCCGACGGAGGTTACTCGCTCTTTTCAGCTTCTGAAGGATCGTACACGCCAGCAACTCGCGCCGCATCCGCCGCCGCATCGAGCTGTTTCAACTGTTTTTCTTCATCAGTGACCTCCGGTTTAACCTCTTCTTGCCATCCCTGATTGTTTTCTGGTGTATTCATACCCGCATATTCTAGCACAGCCCCTGCCGGACTCGCGCGCACAGCTGGGGGACAGGGAATCGAACCCCGATTCACGCCTTCAAAGGGCGGCGTCCGACCATTAGACGATCCCCCAGCTGTGAGCGCGAGCTAGGCTCTATGCTAACTCATTTTTGATTTTGAGCGAATCCAAAAAGATTTATTCAGGAAAAAGCTCGAGGACAGCGAGCTCGAGCGGAAGAGCTGGGATAGGCGCATAGCGGATACGCTCGGCGGCAGTGAGGAACGCGAGCATCGTGTCGTGCGTAATGAGGGACGTTAAACGTCCCTCACCTGCGGGAGTAGCGAACATCTCGAGCACGGCGAATTCGTCCGCGCCGAGCTCTTCAGAGAGCGAGGCGCGGAGCTCGGGAGCGAAGCGGATAAGAAGCGTCGAACGGAGTGCTTCAAGCACGAGCTCGAGAAAGAGCTTCATATCGACGCCGGACTTCGCGGCTTTCTCGATTGACTCGAGCGCTCTCCCGCGCTCGCCAGAGGCGAGCGCGGCTATGAGCGCATGCACCTGCTCGCGTCGCGGCGCTCCGGTCGCCGCCTCCACCTCCTCGCGCGAAAGCGATTTCCCTTCCGCGCCGGCGATTACCTTTTGTAAGACCGAAAGCGCGTCGCGGTACGAGCCGTCGCCGAGCAGGGCGACGAGCTCGGCGGCGTCACTTGCAAGCGCGTAGCCCTCCTTCTTTGCGACCGCCGCCACCATCCGAGCGAGTACGGCGCGCGTCGGCTTCTTGAATTCGAACACCTGACAGCGCGACTGCACTGTCTCGGGAACTTTCTCGAGTTCAGTTGTGGCTAAAATAAATACCGCATGCGAAGGCGGCTCCTCGAGCGTTTTCAAAAATGCGTTCCACGCCCCTTTCGAGAGCATATGCACCTCGTCGAGGATGTAGACCTTGTAGGGCGAGGTGAACGGGAGCGTGTACACGCCCTCGGTCAAGGCGCGGATATCTTCGACGCTATTGTTGCTCGCGGCGTCTATCTCGTACAGGTCATTCTCTTTACAGCCGATAGCGTCCGCAAAGATGCGCGCGACAGAAGTCTTCCCCAGCCCGCGCGTCCCGGCAAAGAGGTATGCGTGTCCGATTGCCTTGCTCCGCGCCGCTTCTTCAAGCGGCTTCGTCACCTGTTCCTGCCCCACCACATCCGCAAACGTCGCAGGCCGGTGTGTCCTGTAGAGAGACTGATGCGCCATATGGGACTAGTATATAGGCACTAGGCACTAGGCACTAGTTTTTATGATTGCTTCCAATTCGGAGGCATCTCGCGCCGCCATAAGACGCGAGCGCAATTCGGCGGCGCCGGCGAAGCCGGTAACAAAGGCTTTGATGTGCTTTTTCAGTATCGCAAAGTTTTTCGGCGGCGAGAGTTTCTCGAAGTTGTGCGCAAGCTCGACGAGCGCAGTGAGCTTCTCTTCGAGCGCCGGAAAGTCTGACTTTCCGATGAAGACCCAGGGGTTGCCGAACATCCCGCGCCCGATCATGATGCCGTCGCATCCGGTCTCCTTCGCGAGCCGCCTGCCCTCTTCGACGCTCGCCACGTCGCCGTTGCCGATAATGCGCGTCTCGGGAGAGAGCCGGTCACGGAGAGCGACGACGCGAGGCATCAGCTCCCAATGCGCGGACACAAGTGACAGCTCCTTGCGCGTGCGCAGATGGACAGTGAGCGCGGCGGGCTTCTCTTCGAGAATGACAGTGAGCCACTCATCGAGTGATTCTTTGTTATATCCCACCCGCGTCTTCACCGACACCGGTATCGGCATCGGACGTTCATAATTTGTCCTATAGGACGAATTATGAACGTCTTGTGTTGCGTCTATCGCGGCTTGCTTCGCCGCGCGGATTACCGCGCGGGCGACCTCGGGATGCTTTATCATCGCCGCGCCGCACCCCTGCTTCTCGATGCTCTTATCAGGACAACCCATATTGATATCCACGCCGTCGAAGCCAAGACTGGCGACGAGCCTCGTCGCGTAGGCGATCATTTCAGGCTTGCTAGAAAATATCTGTGCAACGATAGGCCGCTGTCCATCGCCGATTATTAGGTCACGCATAAGCGGATTCTCCTCATCTTTCATCTTCCCTATCTCCCGCGTGTGATACAGACCATCAGCCGAGACGAACTCGGTCCAGAAGACGTCCGGCGCGCCGCGCGAGGCCACGAGCGCACGGAAGGCGGCATCGGTGACATCAGCCATCGGCGCCATCGCA
>CAYHFY010000039.1:0-2073 GCA_964356085.1 uncultured Candidatus Saccharibacteria bacterium | reverse complement strand
ATATACACCTTCCCGTCGAAACGCAGGTCGACGTAGTCGAGCGAGCCGTCGGCGAGGTTGAGGCTGTCGCGTGCGGAGACGAGCGCGGTGAAGGCGTCCTGTTCGTCTCCGAGCACATAGGTGATGCGGGTGCCGCTTACAAGATAATCATCGACCTCGTCGCCGCGAAGGACGATACGGGAAACCGGCGAGCCGAACGTACCGAGCTCGCGCGCGAAGTCAAACACCGCAGGAAGCCTCTTGATATGGGCGATGCTAGCGCGAAGCGGTTCGACTTCGCTCACCGCAGGCGACCCTTGCGCATCCTCCTCAAGCGGAGCATACAGCGTAAAAGAGTTAATAGGAGATGCCGAAGCGTCGGCGGCGGCGAAGACGTAGCCGCTCGCATCGAAAACGTAGCAGTACTCTTCAACCCCGCCGCCGGTAGGAGCGAGGCCGCACCAGCGCCCGAGCGGGGCGCGCCCGTGGGGGCGTATCGAGATGCCGCTAAAACTCTCCCGAGATATCGAGACGGCGGCAATGTCCGGGCGGTCAGCGAGAATGCCGGCACGCATACGGCTCTCCGGAAAGAAAAATATCGAGTCACGCGGGATGATTCCCATGTACGCTCCCTGCATCGCCTCCCGCGCATACGCGGCGAGCGAGGCGTCTGGGCCGTAGACATCAATGCGTTCGACGCGCACAGGGCTCTGCCAGAGGCCGTAAACAGCCGCGGAGAGCAGAAGTACGAACAACACGGAGAGCGCGAGCGCGAAGCGGCGGCGCAGCCGCCGCCGCCGCTCTGCAACCCCCTGCCGAGGCAGGCTACTGCGCGCGGCCGATGACAGTCTTTCCGACATACGGCACTAGAGCCTCGGGCACTTTTATCGTACCGTCTTCCTGCTGATAGTTCTCGATGATAGAGACGAGGATGCGCGGCGTCGGTATCGCGGTTGAATTGAGCGAGTGCGGGAAACGCATATTCCCTTCCTCGTCGCGGTAACGGATATTGAGCCGGCGCGTCTGGAAATCGTGAAAGTAGGAAGCGGAGCTTATCTCCCTATACGTATTTTCTCCCGGCACCCAGAGTTCGATATCATACTTCTTTACCTGCCCCAGCCCGAGGTCGCCGCCGCAGTTCGCGACGGTATGGTACGGGATATTGAGAAGCTCGATAAACTCCTCGGTATTGCGGTTCAGCCACTCGTGTATGCGCACCGATTCTCCATGCTCCGCCTTACAGAGCACGACCTGCTCCCACTTGAAAAACTCGTGGACGCGGATAAGCCCGCGCACATCCTTGCCGTGCGCGCCCGCCTCTCGGCGGAAGCAGGGAGAGAACGCGAGGAACTTCACCGGAAAGGTTCCCGCGTCGAGCACTTCGTCCATATAGTAGGCCATCGTCGCAACCTCTCCGGTACCCGCGAGATACTCGCCGTCCTGTGTCTTATAAAGGTCCTCCTCGCCCTGCGGCAGATAGCCGGTACCCATGAAGGCTTCGCGGCGCACCAAGCTCGGCACGCTCATGGGCATAAATCCCTTCGCGGAGAAATGCTTCAGCGCCAACTGCCACACCGCGTTCGCGAGCAGGACGCCGTCGCCCTTGAGGAAATAGCCGCGGAATCCGGCGACCTTCGCCCCGCGCTCGAAGTCGGCGATGTCGAGCGCCGTCATCAGCTCGACATGATCCTTCGTCTTAAACGCAAACTCCGGCAGTACTCCCCACTTCTTCACTTCGAGATTGTCGACGTCGCTCTCGCCGTCGGGCACCGACATGTCGGGAATGTTCGGCACGGTAAGCATCAGCTTCTGCCATTCGGCCATCACTGCCTTCAGTCTCTCCTCCGCCTCGGCCATACCGGCCTTCAAGTGCTGCATCTGCTCGATGACCTGTTCGCGCTCGGCGCCCTTCAACACCTGGATCTCGTTGCTCCGGCGGTTCTGCTCGGCGCGCTTCACGTCGAGCTCCTGGCGGATCAGCTTACGCTCGTCGTCTATCTTGATAAGAGCGTCGATATCCACCGCGATCCTCTTCTTCGCCGCGCCGGCTTTGATAATCTCCGCGTTCTCCCGTATGAAATGTATGTCGAGCAT
>CAYHFY010000038.1:0-5413 GCA_964356085.1 uncultured Candidatus Saccharibacteria bacterium | reverse complement strand
TCGATCGCGAGACGGCAAACGTCGTTTCGCTTGAGGATCCGGTCGAATACGAGATCCCCGGCGTCGCACAGAGTCAGGTGCGTTCGGAGATAGGCTACACTTTCGCGACGGGGCTCCGAAGCATCCTGCGCCAAGACCCGGACATCATCATGGTCGGCGAGATTCGCGACAAGGAGACGGCTGTGCTCGCGGTGCAGGCGGCGCTTACCGGCCATCTCGTCTTTTCCACCATCCACACCAACACCGCCGTCGGCGCCATCCCGCGCCTTATCGACATGGGCGTCGACCCTTTCCTTATCGCCCCGACTCTTATTTCCGTCATCGGACAGCGGCTGGTGCGGAAGCTCTGTCCCGGCTCGGGGAAGCCCTTTCCCATCAAAGACAGCATCAAGCTCCTTCTCGATCGGCAGTTCGCCGACCTCCCCGAGGAGTACCGCCGCACGTTCCCCGCGTTCAAGGAGTTTTATAACGCGACGCCGACGCCCGAATGTCCGAACGGCACACGGGGCCGCACGGGCGTATTCGAGATCCTCCGCATGAGCAAGGATCTTGAGCGAGTTGTGCTCAAGGAGCCGGTCGAGGAACAGATCTATGCCGTCGCGCGCAAGGGCGGCATGCTCACGATGCGCGAAGACGCCATCACGAAGGCGCTTTCCGGCGAGATACCGTTCGAGGAGATCAACACGCTCGGCGGGGAACTTTTCCCCGAGGGGGAAGCCGCTTGACGGGCGCGCGTAGTATACTATTGCAATATGGCTTACCGAATATATCTTGTCGACGACGACCGGTTCCTGCTCGATCTTTATGCAATTAAGTTTAAAAATACCGGACACGACGTAACCGTGTTCGGCGGGGGCGAGGAGCTTCTCACCGCCCTGCGCAAGAGCGATGCGTCCGCGCCGGACGCCATCCTGCTCGACCTTATCATGCCGGGCGTGAGCGGCTTCGAAGCGCTTGAGGCGATACGTAAGGAGCACCTCGCACAGGGGGCGAAGATTATCATCCTTTCGAACCAGGGCCAGGACGCCGATATCGAGAAGGCGAAGCGCTTTTCCGCCGACGGCTACATCATCAAAGCGTCCGCGATCCCTTCCGAGGTGCTCGCCGAGACCCTGCGCACCATCGAGTCGGGCTCCTCCGGCGCGAAGAAGCTCGCCTAGCATTATGGCCGCAGAAAAACGTTTCGAGGATCTTCTCGATCTTGTCGTCGCCGAGGGCGGCTCCGACCTCCACCTGTTTGCCGGCGGGCCGCCGATGCTTCGCGTCTCGGGCGCGCTTATCCCCGCAGGGAAGCATCCGGCGATGACAAGCGAAGAAACGGAGGCGATACTGAAAAGCATCGTTCCGCCCGAGCGCTGGAGCTCGTTTCTCGAACAGCAGACTATCGATCTCTCGTATGCGCATAAGGCCGATGCCCGCTTCCGCGTGAACGGATACCGCGTGCAGGGCACGACCGCTCTCGCGCTCCGGCTCATACCGCGCACCATCCACACCTTTACAGAACTGAACCTCCCCTCCGTGCTCGAGGTCTTCACCCAGCGAGAACAGGGATTTTTCCTCGTCGTGGGACCGGTCGGGCAGGGGAAGTCGACTACGCTCGCTACGATGATCGATCGCGTGAACGACACGCACGCGAAGCATATCCTCACCATCGAAGATCCGGTCGAGTACCTTTTCACCCCGAAGAAGTCGCTCATCCATCAGCGCGAGGTGCGTATCGACGTGCCTGATTTCCACACGGCTCTGCAGAGCTCCTTCCGCGAAGACGTAGACGTCATTATGGTCGGCGAGATGCGCGACTACGAGACGATCTCTTCGGCGGTTACCGCCGCCGAGACCGGCCACCTCGTCTTCTCCACCCTCCACACCAACAACGCCGCACAGACCATCGACCGCATCATCGACATGTTCCCCGCCGAACAGCAGTCCCAGGTGCGCGTCCAGCTCGCGGGAAGCCTTATCGGCATCTTCTCCCAGCGGCTTATCCCGCGTGTCTCGGGCGGGCTCATCCCGGCTTATGAGCTCCTTATCAACAACAACGCCATCAGCACCCTCATCCGCGACTCGCGGACGCACGAGATAAGCGCCGTCATCCAGACCTCCTCGCAGGAGGGCATGATCGACATGGATCGCTCGCTCGCCGAGCTTGTCCACAAGGGCGAGGTGACGGTGGAACACGCCTACGAGCACGCGATGGACCCAAAGACCTTCGAGAGGTATCTCTAATCGAGTATCAAAATACTTAAAAATACTTGGCAAAGTCAGACTTTGCCAGAGAGTTGCAACTTTTTTATCCCCAGCTCGGCTGGCCGAGAAAAGCGGTTTGGTAGACGTGGGTGAAGCGGGTGCGGTACAATAAGGAGTGAGCATGATTTATTTCGACAAGGTGACGAAGAGATACGGAGATACGGCGGCACTCGAGGAGGTCACCATCTCCGTCGCCCCCAAGGAGTTCGTCTCTATCGTCGGCCACTCGGGCGCAGGGAAGACGACGCTCCTGAAGCTCCTCCTCGCCGAAGAGCGCCCTACCGACGGTACCGTCTTCTTCGAATCTATCGACATCAACGATTTGCCGATTTCCGCTCTGCATCACTATCGCAGGAAGATAGGGATGGTGTTCCAGGACTTCCGCCTCATCCCGAACAAGACCGCCTACGAGAATATCGCCTTCGCGATGGAGGCCGCGGGCCGTACCGACAGCGAGATAGCGAGCGACGTGCCCTACATCCTCGAGCTGGTGAATCTCGCCGATAAGGCGCTCCACTTCCCCGACCAGCTCTCGGGCGGTGAGAAACAGCGCATCGCCATCGGCAGGGCCATCATCAATCAGCCGGATCTCATCGTCGCCGACGAGCCGACGGGGAACCTCGACCCCATCAATACCTATGAGGTGGTCGAGATACTGAAGAAGATAAACGAGCTCGGCACGACCGTCATCATCACGACGCACAACAAGGGCGTCGTCGACGCTATCGGCCGGCGCGTCATCACTATCGACCGCGGCCGCCTGGTGCGCGACGATGCGGAGGGAAAGTATATACTGTAGGGATATGAACTGGATGCTCTTCAAGAGGATGATGGTAACGGGCGCTAAGAACTTCGCCCGCGGCGGAGCGGTCTCGGCGGCGACGGTCCTTATCATGACCGTCACGCTCGCCATCATCGCCTCCCTTATCTTCCTATCCGCGCTCCTTACCTTCACCCTCGGCACCATCAACGACAAGATCGACGTGTCCGTCTACTTCGTCACCACGGCGAGCGAGGCCGACATCCTCGCGGTGGCCGACCAGCTGAAGAAGCTCCCGCAGGTGGCGGGCGTCACCTACACCTCCGCCGAAGACGCGCTCGCGGCGTTCCGCGAGCGTCACGCGGCCGACCAGCTCACGCTCCAGGCCTTAAACGAACTCGGCGGCAATCCGCTCGATGCCTCGCTCGACATCCGCGCGAAGAATCCTTCTGAATACGAGAGCATCGTGAGCTTCCTCGAAGCCTCGCCCGCGCTCTCCTCCGACGGCACCTCTATCGTCGACCGCATCAACTACGCGCAGAACAAGGAGGTGATCGATCGTCTCTCGCTCGCGATACAGGCGACGCGCGAGATCGGCTTCGCGGTAGTCGCGCTCTTCGCGATCGCCTCGATACTTATCGCCTTCGCGACCGTCCGCCTCGCCATCTACACCGCCAAAGACGAGATAGCGGTTATGCGGCTCGTCGGCGCGAGCGGCGCATACGTCCAGGGGCCCTTTATCATCACGGGTATCATCACCGGCGTTATCGCGGCCGCCTTCGTGCTGGCGCTCCTCTGGCCGGCGACCTGGTATGCCGCCGCGAAGACCGCCGGCTGGTTCAGCGGCTTCAGCGTGGCGAGCTACTACAGCGATCACTTCCTCGCCATCTTTTTCATACTGATGCTCTCGGGCATCGTGCTCGGCGCGGTCGCCTCGGTGCTCGCTATCCGTAGATACCTGCGGGTCTAGGGCGTATGGCAAAAGAGGGACACAAATACATATTCGTCCTCGGGGGCGTGATGAGCGGAGTGGGGAAGGGCGTTGTCACGAGCTCGATTGGCCTCCTGCTCCAACAGAAGGGGTATCCAGTGAATCTGGTGAAAGTCGACCCCTACCTGAACGTCGACGCCGGCACGATGAACCCGACGGAACACGGCGAAGTCTTTGTGCTTCGGAGTGGGCTCGAGACCGACCAGGATATGGGGAACTACGAACGCTTCCTTGGCCGCGACCTCACGAACGAAGATTATATGACGAGCGGGATGGTATATCAGTCGGTGATTAATCGCGAACGTTCGCTTGGATATCATGGCAAATTTGTGGAAGCGATTCCTCACGTACGCGATGAAATCATTGAGAGGATGGAGGCCGCGGCTTCGTATAACGGCAGTCGTATTTCAGTTATTGAAATTGGCGGCACGGTAGGCGACTTCCAAAACGCTCTTTTTATTGAAGCCGCTCGGGTGATGAAGATGAAGCATCCCGATGACGTGCTGTTTGTCATGGTTTCGTATTTGCCGGTACCGGGCACGATCGGCGAGATGAAGACGAAACCAACCCAAAGCGCAGTGCGCGAATTAAACAGCAATGGCGTACAACCTGACTTTCTAGTCGCGCGTTCGACACACTCGCTTGATGAAAAACGCAAAGAGAAGCTCGCTATTTGGTGCAATGTGCGCAAAGAACATGTCGTCTCCGCTCCTGATATTGCCAGCATTTATGAAGCACCGCTCAATTTTGAAAAGGACAAACTCAGCGACATGCTACTCGATGCTCTTAAATTGCCTGGGAAGCGCAAAGCATCCTTGGCCGAGTGGAGCAGATTTGTGAAGATGGCAACTAATAAAAAAGCGCCCGAAGTAAAGATTGCAATAGTGGGAAAATATTTCGATACGGGCGACTTCGTCCTCTCTGACGCGTACCTCTCGGTCATCGAAGCGATTAAGTTTTCAGCCGCAAAGCTGGGGCGACAGGCAAAAATCACCTGGATTAACTCAAAGGACATCGAGAAAGGGGGTGCAAAAGCTCTGACGGTGCTCAAGGGGTATCAGGGCATTATCGTCCCGGGCGGCTTCGGCGAGAGCGGTATCGAAGGGAAGATAAAAGCGATTCAGTACGCACGCGAGAACAAGATCCCGTACTTCGGGCTGTGTTACGGGATGCAGTTGATGGTCATCGAGTACGCGCGCAACGTGCTGAAGCTTAAAGGAGCGCACACGGTCGAGATACAGAAAAACGCGCAGGACCCGATCGTCGACCTTATGCTCGAACAGAAGAAGCATCTCGCCGACAACAAGTACGGCGGCACGATGCGTCTCGGCGCCTACCCCGCGTACCTCAACAAGGCCACACTCTCCCGCGCCGCGTACAACAAGGAGCTAGTGGAGGAGCGCCACCGCCACCGC
>CAYHFY010000037.1:4853-5480 GCA_964356085.1 uncultured Candidatus Saccharibacteria bacterium | reverse complement strand
TGCTCACCGTGAAGATCGACAAGAAGCTCAAGGAGCGGGCGAAGAAGACTGCGGCAGAGTTCGGCATCCCTCTCGGGACGATGGTCAATTCATTCTTGCTTAATACCGTCGAGAATCGACGCTTCGCGCTTACGCTGAAGCCAACCGCGCGACTCAAGAAGTCTATTCTTGAAGCAGAGCGTGAATATAAGAGCGGGAAACTCGAGACTTTCGACTCGGTCGAAGCGCTTATTGCAGATCTGCATTCTTAGCCATGCGTCTCGTCCCCTCGACGCGCTTCAAGAAGCACTATCGGAAGTTGCCGCGAGCACTGCAAACAAGGGCTGACGAGCGGCTCGCGCTCTTTGCAGAAGATCCATTTCATCCCCTTCTGAACAAACACCCTCTTCATGGCGAGCATAATGACAAGTGGAGTATCAACGTCGGCGGTGATTATCGGATTGTGTATCGTGAAATCGAGTCGTCAGTATATCTGCTTATCGATATTGGCACGCATCACGAGCTGTACGGCTCGTAAAAAGCAAACAGAGCGGGGGGGGGGGGGGGCGGGGGGGGGGGGGGGGTGTTGGGTAGCCACAAACGCCCCCCCGCCGCCCGGGGTGGGGGGGCCCCCCCCCCCCCCCCGCG
>CAYHFY010000037.1:0-4843 GCA_964356085.1 uncultured Candidatus Saccharibacteria bacterium | reverse complement strand
TCTCTTAAAAACTCTGGTCCTTTATAGCGCTTATAGAATATTCCCCACCAACACTAATTGTAGGCCCCATAAAAACAAACCAGCCCCCCCCGGCTCCGCCGGCGCGCTCTGTTTGTGGTAAAGTCCCCTCATACCGCCTCGCCGACTGCCTGTTACGGAAGCCACGCCGACTCTCCCCTTTTTAGGACTTTTGTCCCACTCCGCCAAAGGGGTGTGGAATAACAAAACGGGCGTATGTCACTTAAAATCATATTAATTATGCTGGCGCTCTCGGGCGTTGGCGGTATCGCGCTCGGCTACGTGCTCCGCGTGCTTATCGGCCTCGCGAGCCGCGGCTCTATCGAGCTCGACATCAAGCAGAAACTGCTCCAGGCGAAGGAGCAGGCGGCGAAGATTATCGCCGAGGCCGAGTTCCGGGGAGAGGTCGTCGAGACGGAGCGCCTTGCGCCGGTCGAAGAGCGGGAGGAGAAGGTCGTCGCTCGCGAGGAGCGTCTCGCCGCCCGCGAAGAGTTCCTCGATTCGCGCCAGCGCGACCTCGACGAGAAAGAAAGCGAGGTGCGGGAGCGCGAGCAGGAGGCGTCGCGCGCGAAGAAGGAGGCCGAAGAGCTCGCCGCCCGCCGCTCCCGGGAACTCGCGAATGTCGCGCATCTCTCGGAGGAGAAGGCGCGCGAGGAGCTCTTCGCCGAGATAGAACGCGCCTACGAAGATGCGATACTCCTCCGACTTCAGAAGCTCGCCGCGAACGGCCGCGAACGCCTCGAAGACAAGGCGCGTTCTATCCTCACGAGCGCTATTCACCGCCTCGGGAACGCGGTGAACGCGGAGGTGATGTCTTTCTCGGTCGCGATCCCCTCGGAGGACGTGAAGGGCAAGATTATCGGCAAAGAGGGGCGTAATATCAAGGCCTTCGAGCGCGCGACCGGTGTCGACGTCGTTATCGACGACGCGCCCGACCGGATCACACTCTCCTCCTTCGACCCGCTCCGCCGCACTATCGCGAAGGTCGCGCTTGAAAAGCTTATCGTCGACGGCCGCATCCAGCCGGTCAAGATAGAAGAAACGGTGGAGAAGACGAGAGTCGAGGTCGCAGAGATAGTGAAGCAGAAGGGCGAGGCCGCGGCGTATGAAGCGGGCGTCGTAGGCCTCGATCCGAAGCTTACTGCGCTCCTCGGGCGCCTTTATTTCCGTACGAGCTACGGCCAGAACGTGCTCCAGCACTCGATAGAGATGGCGCACATCGCCGGTATGCTCGCCGCCGAGCTTGGCGCGGATGTCGCCGTCGCGCGCACCGCCGCTCTCCTCCACGACATCGGCAAGGCGGTCGACCACGAGGTCCAGGGCACGCATGTGGAGATCGGCAGAAGGATTCTCGAGAAGTTCGGCGTCGATAAGCGCATCATTCTCGCGATGCAGTCGCATCACGAGGAATATCCTTACGAGACTCCCGAATCCGTCATCGTTCAGGTGGCCGACGCTGTCTCTGGCGGCCGTCCGGGTGCCCGCAGAGACACTGTCGATCGCTATCTCGAGCGTCTCGGCGACCTCGAGCGCCTCGCCGGCACGTTTGAAGGCGTGGAAAAGGTGTACGCCATAGCGGCGGGTCGCGAGATTCGCGTCTTCGTGAATCCCGGCAAGATCTCCGACCTCGCGATGCACAAGCTCGCGCGCGACATCGCGAAGCGCATCCAGGACGAGGTGAAGTACCCGGGCGAAATCAAGGTCAACATCATCCGCGAGAACCGCGTCGTCGAGTTCGCGCGTTAAGCGAACCGTCACGAATTCGTGGTATAATTGCGGCATGAGTCGAAAAAAAATTGCCGATATAAAAACAAAATACGGCACGTTTCGGTGCGTGTTTGAGCATGAGCACGATATGGGCGGCTATGTCGTTACTGCGCCAAAGGTACAAGGAGCGGTGAGTTGGGGCAAAAACCTTTCGCAGGCTAAATCGATGATCGCAGAATGCATCGAAGGTGCCATAGAAGCGCACATCATTGTCCGCGCGGTTAAAGAAGGAAATGTGCGATTCACTGCTCACGCCAAAAGGATTCCGGCGTTTGCATGAGTATCGTCCCAATACTTGCCGCGCGCGTCGTGATACGCAGGCTTATCCGCGCGGGCTTCCACTATGCAAAGTCGAAAGGCAGTCATCAGTATTACTTCAATCCTGTGACCAAACGCATGACAGCGGTTCCCGTGCATGGCAGCAATACGATTGGCCGCAATCTGCTCCATCAGATCCTGAAACAAGCGGGACTGCCCCTCAAAGAGTTTCTGAAGCTGTAAAGACATCCATTAAATACTGCTATAGCAGAATTAGTGGATAGCTGATTTCTAGATAGAAAAGAAAAAGAGCGACCGAGGTCGCTCTTTGATTGCGATCGGTAGGGCCTTACGACCCTTCCGAACGGATCGGCAGATGCACGTCATTCACCCACACCGACGTATCATCGCCGATATAGAACACGGTGCGGCCGTTTTCTGGTTTCGGATACTTGCGTACACCGAGTGCGGATACACGGTCCCCGACCTTGAGTCCGCCATTGTCGGCGATGCGCCAATCGTCGCACTCGACGGCGATTTCGCCAAACGGCGTCTGCACTCGTGCGAACGCATTGCCAAAGGTGGCTACGACACCATTGATTTCGCGCATGATATTCCTCCGTGGGTTGTGTGAAAGGTCAAATCTCTAAAAGTTTCCGAGCGGTCCAGAAACTTTATAAAGCGGGGGAAGTTTTGAGAACCTTCCCCCAGATATTTACCGGTCGCACTGTGTAGGCAGTGCTCGGCATCACATTGCGTCTCCGCAACGCACGAATACGTTGGTCTAGCGTATTCGTGTGGCCTGAACAGGTGATGAAAAATGATGCTTTTCATCCACACACTGTTCTTTCTTCGGTTATACCAGTATCAACTGGTCCGAAAACCCGGGCGCTATCACCGGTTTACGCCTATAGACCCTAGACGGTCTGGGAGTTATGGCTCTACACGCCTCGCACCGCTCCCACGGCCCATACACAGTACTTCGACCCTTCTTTCAAAGGCATCTCTGTGTACACGAAAAGCGATTTTCAAAGATCAAATCTCTAAAAGTTTCCGACTGGCTCAGAAACTTTATAAAGGAGGCGAGCTTGTAATTGCTCGCCAAAACGCGGTCTCGCCCCGGGGTTATTTTTTGCCCGGGATCCCCGCTCTAAGGTCGGACAGGCTCGATTTCCCCATTCGTGACCGCGATTTCTAACCATCGCGCGATTTCTTCGCCGCTCCAATTACTTGGAACATCTACAGCGAAGATATCGGGGTTGTGTTCAACCCCGTCATGAATATGCTCGGTCTTCTGCGGAAATTTTATTTTCTCGCAAAAAATCTCGGCATGCCGAAGGTTGCAGAACGACAACCTTTTAGCGTGGTATCCAAGCCAGGGCCCAAAAACAGAGCCAGCATCCTCCGACCAGTCCATAACGTGCTGACCGTCCACGATGAAGAATTTTTCCATGTCCATCTCCTTGCCCACATACCGGGGGCGCGGTGCGAAGAATTTCGCGGCTTCGATTCAAGGTCCTGCTTATCTGTGAACACTATACCGCACGAGGCATTGACAGTAAAAAGTAATCCTGTCGCACTACAGAAATACCGAAAAAAGCGAGCAAACAGAATGGTTTTCTAGAGTTTATATATGTCTAAATAACTTGACAGAAATAGGCATTTTGCTACCCTGCCCATATGGAAACAGCAGAAAGCCTCTCCCTGCTCGGCCTCTCGAAGAAGGAAGAGAAGGTGCTCGTTGCCCTGCAGGGCGGCGCAGATACTCCCCTGCTCCTCGCCCGCGCGACTAACGTCTCTCGGACTGCCGTGTACGCGATACTGCAAAACCTCAAGAAACGCGGCCTGGCGCACACGCATATTACGAACAGCAAGAAGCACTGGGGGCTTAGACCGGAACGTGAGATAGAAGAGGCCCTTTACGAGGCGAAACGAGCACTCTTGAAGATTCCCGAGGGGCGCGAAGAAGTTATGGGTGTAAGTGACTCGACAGTGGTTGTCCATCGTGGGAAAGAAGCAGTCTTGAATCTGATTGTGTCGCTTGCGCGCGATCATCGAAACGAGAGACTTTACACTATACAGGGGAACTCGGTACAGCCGGGCTGGGAGGAGGTGGTTGGAACCCAGAAAATAAACGAATTCAATAGCAATATAAGGGATAATGCGATTATTACAGAGACAATACTCCCCTACGACTGGTTTGAAGACCATCTTCGCGACCTGGGGAATAAGGAGGGCATCAAGTGGGCGAAAGGCTTCACCGAGCGGGCATTTGCGGCTTTTGAGATTGATAAAGACTACTTCAATCACGCAGGACAGATTTTCATGTTTAAAGATTCCCTCTACCTTATGGCCATGAACGAGGCTATTGTTATTGAAATACGGCATTCGGAGCTTCAGAAAATGATTAAACAGCTGTTCTCGTATATAGAAGAGCATGCTGACAGGCTGAACGTTAGCGAAAAGTTAGGGCCGATTATCGCAGCAATGGAGTCGGAGAAGTGATTCCGCGCTATCCCCGCATTGTTGTAAAGGCGCTTGCGGAAAATACGGCGGATTCTATACTTTTCGTGTGCCCGCCCTTGCCCCGAATACCTCGGACGAACAGATTTGGTGCGGTTCAAGGCGCGGGAGATTCGGCGACGGAGACGTACTCCGCCGTACGGCGGAGGAGCCGAATGGGCCCCGCAACGCTGAAACGCTTCAAATCTGTTTGGCCAGTTATAAGCGCATAACCTCATTATTATGAACAAAGCAGACATCATAGACAAGGTACACGGCGTTCTCGGCACGACTAAGG
>CAYHFY010000036.1:0-5949 GCA_964356085.1 uncultured Candidatus Saccharibacteria bacterium | reverse complement strand
CGACCACCGATATCTACACTCTTTCCCTACACGACGCTCTTCCGATCTCGGAGGCGGAGAGATTCGAACTCTCGAGACCCTTTCGAGCCTGCCGCCTTTCCAAGGCGGTGCACTAGACCGCTATGCGACGCCTCCTATCGGCACAACTACCAACTTACAACAAAAAGCAAAAATAATCACTTGCCGAGAAGTGCCTTGATGCGGTCAGGGATGGGTGGGTGGGTCGAGAACACGCGCTCGATCCAGCCGCCGACGCCGCCGGCCTTCGCGCCGAAGGGATTACTGATAAAGAGGTGTGCGGTCGCGACGTTCGCGCTCCGCAGGGGCGCGGCATAGCCGCCTATCTTCTCGAGCGCGCCGGCGAGACCCTCCGGGTAGCGGGTCAGCAGGGCGCCCGAGGCGTCGGCGAGGTACTCGCGGCGGCGCGAGACGGCGAGCTGGATAAGCTTAGCGGCCAGAGGCGCGAGCACGATGGCGGCGATGGCGAGGACCGCCATAATCGCGTTCCCCTGCTTACTGTCGCTGTGTCTCCCCCCGCCCCAGAGCGACATGCGCAGGAAGAAGTCCGCGAGGATGGCGACGAAGCCCGCGAGCACCACCGCGACCGTCATAAGGAGCATGTCGCGGTTCTTGATGTGCGAAAGCTCGTGCGCGATGACGCCCTCGAGTTCCGGACGCGAGAGCAGGCCGAGCAGTCCCGTCGTCGCACAGACGACCGCGTGTTTCTCGTCGCGGCCGGTCGCAAACGCGTTCGGCGCCGGATCGTCGATAACGTAGAGCCGCGGCAGGGGCAGGCCTGCGGTGATGGCGAGATTTTCAGTAACCGTATAGAGATCGAAGAACTCTTCTCGCGTCGCCGGCCGCGCGCGGTTCATCGAGAGCACGAGCTTGTCCGACGCCCAGTAGGCATAAAAATTGGTCGCGAAGGCGATGGCGACCGCGACGTAGAGTATCGCCGGATTGCCGTAATACCAGGACATCGCATAGCCGACCGCGATGACGATGACCAGGAAGCCGAGCACAAGCATCCACGTCCGGCGTATATTGCTTGAACGCTGTTCGTAGAGGTTCATTGTTCCTTACCTATGCACTTCTACTTTGCTCTTGCCGCTTTGTTTTGCTATCAGTTGTTGCATATCAGCTTCATCCGTAAGCGATTTGGGTGTCATCTCTTCCGTCAGGTTCGATGTGTTGATATGACGGACGCCGATACTAGCGCTTACGTCGAATTTATTGAACTCAAGATCATTTTCCATATTCTTCAATATATTCTCTGCCACCGTTACCGCCTCCGCTTCATTAGTACGCGGTAGAAAGACCACGAACTCATCACCGCCGAAACGGGCCTCTACCGACCCCTTGCGGACCGAGCTTTTTAATATCTCCGCAAATCGTATCAATGCCTTGTCGCCTGCGTCATGACCAAGAATGTCGTTCACTCGCTTGAAGTTATCAAGGTCAATGAACAAAAGGGAAAAATGCTCCAGAGCCGGCGCCATTTGTTCTCTCGATCGTCTTTCTTCGGGGCGCAGGTTGAGGGACTGACGCATCGATTTCATCGCGTTCTCCAACTCGTTTACAAACCCCCGGCGATTAGCCAGCCCAGTGAGCTCATCGGTAACCGTCTGGTCTTCAAGTGTAGCAATCCGGTCATCAAGTTTTTTGTCATACTCATTTCTATACTTGGCGTACTCATCACGGCGATCATCTATTTCATCCGGAGTTAATCCGATCCTCTCTTCGTCCTTCTTCTCCATCTCGCGGCGAGACATCTTTTCGATGTCCATATATTTAGAACCGCACCTTCACCGGCTCTGCGGCGGCGGCATCCGCCTCTGCGAGCTCGAAGAGGTCCATCGGCTCGAAGCCGAACGAGGAGGCGATCAGATTACCCGGGAAGGACTGCTCGGCGGTATTAAGCGTCATCACGCTCGTATTGTAGAAGCGGCGCGCGGCCTGGATCTTATCCTCGGTATCGCCGAGCTCCTTCTGGAGCTGGAGAAAATTCTGATTCGCCTTCAATTCCGGATACGCCTCCGAGACGGCGAAGAGCGATTTGAGCGCGCCCGTGAGCTGGTTCTCGGCCTGCGCCTTCTCCTGCGGCGCGCCGCTCGACGCGCCCATCGCGGCGGCACGCGCCTTTGTTACATTCTCAAAGGCGCTCGACTCATGCGCGGCATACCCCTTGACCGTCTCGACGAGATTCGGGATAAGGTCGTAACGGCGCTTCAGCTGGACCGCGATATCGGCCCACGCCTCCTTCGCCTGATTGACGAGCGTAACGAGGCGGTTATACGCGGCAATACTCCAGAGCGCGACGACTGCAATAACGATAAGTATGATGGTGGTGGTAGACATGGGGTAAAGTATATACTGCGTATGCTAGGATTCAAGTGAACCTTTTTAATCAATAACGCAATCCGTATGAACAGAAATTCAATCGGTATCGTCATCGTGCTGGCTATCGTTATCGCGGGCGGCTGGTATCTGCTCCCCGCCGGCGCTCCGGAGACTGAACCGGCAGTAACGAGCCAGGTGCCCGCCGGCGACAGTACGGTGCCGGAGATGGTAGTTGAAGAAAATACGCCCGGCAGTACCGTCGCATACACCGACCAGGGATTCTCTCCCGAGAGCATAACTGTCGGCAAGGGCCAGACGGTAACCTGGGTCAACCAGAGCTCGAAGGATCTCTGGGTCGCCTCGGCCGCGCACCCGACGCACATGGTCTACGACGGGACCAGCTTGAGCCAGCACTGCCAGGATGCGGCGAGCGCGCCGTTTGACGCATGCTCCGCGGCGGCGCCCGGCGGCTCGTTCTCCTTCACCTTCGACAAAGAAGGCGTGTGGAAGTATCACGACCACGTCAACGCGGCCCGAAAGGGTTCGGTAAGCGTTACTCCCTAGCGGAGGTGCGTGAAGAGGTACAGCCCGATCGGCCCGCACCACGCGAGCCAGTCGATGACGCTTTTTCTCCAGAGTTGCCGATACATCCGGCGATGCAGATAGAACTCCTGAAATGAAATAAGGAGTATAGCGGCGGCGAGAAGCGCATATATCGCCTCGAACTTCCCGAGAAGCGACTGTGAGACATACGCCGCAGACGCCAAGAAGAGGATGGAGCCCGCAAGATGAAATATCTGCCGGTAGGCGTCGAGCTTGAAGCCGTAGCGACCGACGCCGTACATCTTCTGATAACGGTCGAGGGTTGCGTTGTAAGAGCGGATGCCGCGCACCCACTGTCCCTGCACCTCCGTCTTAAAGGGATAGAGCCTGTCGGGCAGAGTGGCGAGCGCGCGATACAGGCCGAGACGTTTCTTCTTCATCATGACTGCGAGGCGAGTCAGCGCACCGCGCGCGCGACGGCCCTTACCACGCGCGGGTCGAGGAGATCGGGGATGATCGCGTCTGTAGCCGGCTTCGAGACGAGAGCGGCGAGCGCGCGGGCGGCGCGGAGCTTGGTCGCTTCGGTGATTTTCTTCACGCCCTTGTCGAGCGCGCCACGGAAGATGCCGGGGAAGACGAGCGCGTTGTTGATCTGATTCGGATAATCGGAGCGGCCGGTCGCGACGACTGCGGCTCCCGCCGCCTTCGCCGCTTCAGGCATAATTTCTGGATCGGGATTCGCGAGCGCGAAGACGATTCCCTTCGGCGCCATCTTCCCGATATCTGCGGGCTTCAACAGCCCCTTACCGGAGACGCCGATGAATGCGTCTGCGCCGGCCATCGCCTCCGCGAGGCCGCCCCGCACTCCGCGCGGATTAGTGAGCACAGCGAGCTCCGTCTTATGCGCGTTCAGGCCGGCGCGACCGGCGAAGATGGCTCCCTCGCGATCGAGCAGGACGATATCCTCGACTCCTGCGGCGGCGAGAAGCTTCGCGACGGCGGTACCGGCCGCGCCGGCGCCGCTCACTACCACCTTCAGCTTCTTGATATTCTTCTTCACTGCCTTCGCCGCGTTCAAGAGCCCTGCGAGCACGACAATCGCGGTACCGTGCTGGTCGTCGTGCATAACCGGAATGTCGAGCTCTTCGATGAGCCGCCTTTCGATAGCGAAGCACTTCGGCGCGGCGATATCTTCGAGATTAATGCCGCCGAAGTTCGGCGCAATAGCCTTCACCGTCTCGACTATAAAATCGATTTCTTCTTGGACGCTCGCCGACCGCGATTTCAGCGGAGAGAGGTCGAGTACCAGGGGCCAGGCATCGACGCCTCCCTTCTCTTTAAATATGAGCGACTTCCCTTCCATCACCGGCAGAGCACCGTAGGGGCCGATATTCCCGAGCCCGAGCACCGCCGACCCGTCGGAGACGACCGCGACGCTGTTTTTCTTCACCGACATCTTCCGTGCGTCCCCGGGATGTTTCGAGAGGTAGAGGGACGCGGCACCGACACCCGGGGTGTACCAGAGCGAAAAGTCTTTCTTCCCCGCGAGCCGGACGCGCGCCTTCGTCTCGATGCGCGCGCCCTGCTTCTTAAACGCCGCCACTATCTTTTTACTCTTTGCATCCATTGGCTAGAGTGTACCAAATCGGCACGGAACGCGAGCGGTGGATAACGCCACCTCCCCCTTATCCCCACCTCCCTGGCAAAGTCTAACTTTGCCAAATCATTGTTCCCTATTGTACCTCACTCGTGAGTGCCGCGTCGATAAAGCCGTCCAGGTCGCCCTCGAGCACCTTGTCGGGATTGCTCGATTCGTGCCCGGTGCGGTGATCCTTGACCATCTTATAGGGATGGAGGACATAGGAACGGATTTGACTCCCCCACTCGTTCGCGGTCGTGGCGGCGACGGAACGGCCCTTCGCCACCGCGAGACGCTCCGCTTCTTCTTTGGCGAAGATTTTTGCCTTCAAGAGTTCCACTGCTTTCTCGCGGTTAGCGAGCTGACTGCGCTCGCTTGAAACGTGCACAGAGAGATTGGTCGGCTTATGGAGGATGCGCACCGCCGTCTCGCGCTTGTTCACGTTCTGTCCGCCCGCGCCGCCGCTTTTCGCGAATTGTATTTCAATATCATCCGGCCGGAGCTCCACCTTGTCGCTCGCGACCAAGGTCGGCAGTACCTCGACAAGCGCGAAGCTCGTCTGCCGCTTCGCGTTCGCATTAAAGGGCGAGATGCGCACGAGCCGATGCACACCCGCCTCGTGCCTCAATCGGCCATACGCGCCCGATCCCGATATCTCGAGCAGAAGGTTGCGATAACCGCCGTGGTCGTTCTCGTTCGCGTGGAGCTCGCGCGTGCGCCAGCCCTTCGCGCTCGCGTAGCCCTCATACATGCGCCGGAGCATGCGGGCAAAATCTTCTGCATCGTCGCCGCCCGCGCCCGCGAGGATGGCGAGCGTTGCATTACCCGCATCATGCGAGTCGCCGGTGCCTCCCTCCTTCAGATGCTGATATTCCTGTACCAGCGCCTGCGCCTGCGCCTTGTCCGCCCAGAAGTCGGGCGACGCCATCATCGCCTCCAGTTCTGTCAGCCGTGTCTCTCGCTCGTTAGCCATTAGCCGTGCCGATCACTGGATTGTGTACTTGCTCGGATCGCCGCCGAGACCTCGTATCTGATCTTCCAGCTGTTCTTTAATGACTTTCAACGCCCCAATCTCTTGATGGAGTTTCCTGCCGATAGCGATCGCAAGCTCTCGAGTATCGGGATTTTTTTCCATGATAGCGCGGTCGTTGTTCTGCGTGAGATCCTCCTTAAGGGCCATAATCCTCTTCTGCACTTCTTCGTATTTTTCCACTTTAGCTTCGAGCGCCTGCTCCTGCATCGCGACTCTTTCAGCCGCCTGCATAGAGGGACCTCGTGGAATTGGAGCCTCATTCCCTCGCGGAACCTTATTCTCTTGCGGGATTCCTTCAGTGTGTGGCATATGCGCATATTCTACAATTTCTCTGCAACCCGCACAACCGCGATTTCTGGAGCCGCCTCTCAGATTTGAACTGAGGACCTACCCC
>CAYHFY010000035.1:2777-5964 GCA_964356085.1 uncultured Candidatus Saccharibacteria bacterium | reverse complement strand
AATATGAACATGCGACAGAAGGCACAGAAGGTCCCAATGCAGGACAAGAAGAAGATGGCTGTGCGGACCGCACTCTTGCGCACGCTGTATGTCGGTGGCGCGCTGACCCTCATGATGCTCGCGCCGAAAATGACTCGGCTCATCGGAAGTCTCGATCGCGGTAAACAACACCGTATCGACCTTTATCGACGAATACAAAATGCGCAACGTTTCTTAAAGTATCAGGGATTGGTGCGCGAGAATGCGCAAGGACGGCTCGTACTGACCGAACATGGGAAGCAACGCATCGAGAAGACGCTTCTTAAAGAATACATCATCCCGCCGCCCGTGATCTGGAACGGAAAGTGGCACATACTCTTATTCGATATCAAAGAAAGACGCCGGCGCATCCGAGGACAACTACGGAATCTGCTACGAGGCACCGGTTTCGTACGTCTGCAAGACAGTGCCTGGGTACACCCCTTCCCTTGCGATGAGTTCGTCGCGCTCGTGCGCGCACATCTCTCAAGCGGCGTTGGCGAATTGCGGCACATCACCGCAGATGCGCTTGAGTCAGACCGCGCCCTCCGCGATCATTTCCACCTTCCGTAAAGAAAAATGGGAGGGCGTTCATGTTTTGTCCTATAGGCTCGTTCATGAACATATGTTGCGACTGACTAGCGTAGAACGGGACGAGGAATGGATCAGAATAGCGTAGAGAACGGATCAGAATTAGGATCCCCCCGAAAGCGGTTCGTCATGAAAGGACTACCGCACGCCGTGCCCCGCCCTTCGGGCGAATCAGCCCAGATGAGACTGGTCGTTCCAGGTTACGAGCCTCCAGCGCTTCTTTTTATCGTCAAAGCGCACATAGGTAATGCCAGTATTCTCGCCCTCAAGATGACGGAATAGGGATGAATACTGCGCTTTCCCGAACGAGGCATCAAGAAGGGCGACGCCGGCTAACACGCGCAAGAAGCCGAGGTGCGAGATGACACAAATGCGTGATGCCGGGTGTTGTTTCAGAAATTCGTAGCACTCGATGGCGCGCGCCTTCATCTCGGCGAAATTCTCTTCGGTGCTGTGGCGAAATTCAGGATCGTCAGAGCCGTGTATAGCCTCTCTAACTGCCTTCGCATCGGGATCATCAAAAGATTTTCCGAGCAAGTGTTCCGGTTCAATCCACTCGCCGAATATCGAGTGCTCCTCCGGTGTGACGCCTATCTTCTCACTGATGATTGTCGCGGTATCTTTCGCACGGATGAAATCACTCGTGATGAGCGCTTCGACATTAAGCTTGGCCACGCGCTCGGCAACGGCTACAGCTTGCTCCCGACCAGTATCCGTCAGCTGTGCGTCCCGGCCCCGATACGTGCGATCCACATTGCTGTCAGTCTGCCCATGCCGGACGAAATAAATATGCTTCTCCATATCCTTAGCGGACCTCGTAACCCGCGGCGCGAAGCGCCGCGGAGATGTCCTCCATTATCGCGTTCACCTCGTCATCAGTGAGCGTGCGCTCAAACGACTGGAACACGAGCCGAAACGCGAGCGAGACCCTCCCCTCTTTCTCAAACTTGTCGAACTGATCGAGGCGCACGAGCAACTCGCCGGCATGCTCTCGAATTATGGACATCGTAAGTCCATAATCGGCATCGGCGGGAGCCCAGAAGGCGATGTCGCGCGTAATGAACGGATAAACTGAAAAGAGCTGGTACGCGCCGAGCTCGTGGCGCGCGGGAGTATACTCGGGAGCATCGCTTATCTCAGGCAATTCGGGCACCGGCTCCGAGGTCTTGACAGCGAGCCGCTCGCCGCTCTTGGTGAAGACCGTGCCGATCTCAAACAGCTTCGGCTTCTGCTTCGGTTCGAGAACGCGCGGCGCGTAATGCTTCGCCTGTTCGAGCGCCGCCTTTATGTTCTCATCGAGGCTGGTGCGGAGTGCGGGCATACTTTTATCAAGCGGGTTCGCGAGCTCGATGTCGCCCGACTTGGCGAACGACTGCGTCGAGACTTCGGTGAAGCCGCACTCGACGAGGAAGTCTTTGACGCGCTCGATGCCTCGGAATCGCGCCTGATCCGGCTCGCCTCTAAGCGGCGGAAGCTCGGCCGCAGGAATCTGATCGTACCCGAGGATGCGCCCGACCTCCTCGATAAGATCTTCGACGATAACGAGGTCGGTGCGCTCGAAGGGCGGCGTAACTGTGAAAGTCTGACTTTCACAGGTTGCGGGCAGACCGAGACGCGTAAAAACACTCGCGACGTCTTCCTGCGAAAAGCTCGAACCAAGGATGCCGTTCACTTGTGCGAGCGTTACGTTCACATTCGTCCCTCGCTCCGCTCGGGACGGATAGACGTCTACGACATCTACTGCTTCCCCGCCGGCGACCTCCTTGATGAGCGCGAGTACGTCCCGCATACCGTAGCTCGCGAGCTCGGGCGACGGGCGATTCTGGAAACGCACACTCGCATCGGTAAAGAGCTTGAGCGCCTGCGCACCGCGGCGAATCAGCGTTCCGTCGAAGTTCGCCGATTCAACGATAATATCGGTCGTCTCCGCGGTAACTTCTGCACTCTTCCCGCCCTTGATGCCTGCGATGCCGACAGCACTGCCCGCATTCGCGTCAGTAATAAGAAGAATATTCGGATTCAGATCACATTCCTCGCTCGAAAGCGTCGTGATCTTCTCGCCCTCTTTTGCACTGCGTACGCCGACTGCATAGACACCATCCTTCTGCATGAGCTTCTTTGCATCGAATGCATGGAGCGGCTGGCCGATATCAAGCATCACGAAATTTGTCGCGTCGACGATATTATTTATCGAACGCTGGCCCACCGCCTCAAGCGCCTCGCGCAGCCAGTCAGGCGATGGGCCAACCTTTACGCCCCTTACCACCGCGCCGATGTAGCGCAAACACTTCTTCGAGTCCTCAATTTCCACCTTGAGCAATGTTGGACGTGGTACGTCCAACATGGGGACTGGCGCGGACAAAGGATCTTTTTTAAGCGGGAGGTTGAGTATCGCCGAGAGCTCCTTCGCAATGCCGCGATGACTTAAGCAGTCGGCCGCGCGATTCGGCAGGACTTTTACATCCATCAGATCGCCCGCAACCTCTTCTATCTCGAACGCATGAAAGGTGTACGCGTCAGAAATCGCTTCCGCGTTCGGCAGGGGCGCGTCAAAATATTTCTGCAACCATTTCAGAGA
>CAYHFY010000035.1:0-2677 GCA_964356085.1 uncultured Candidatus Saccharibacteria bacterium | reverse complement strand
CCGTACTTAATCATAGCGAAACGCTCGACACCGAGTCCGAAAGCAAATCCCTGATACTTTCCTGCGTCTATGCCGGCATTCTCGAGCACTTTTGGGTGAACCATCCCCGCACCCATGACCTCAAGCCACTTCTGCTGTTGGGGAAACCACACATCCACTTCTACCGACGGTTCAGTAAATGGAAAATAGCTCGGACGTAACCGCACCTTCGCCCCCGTACCAAAATATTCCTTCGAAAAACGCTCAAGCGTCCCTTTCAGATGCGCAAGCGTAATATCCTCGTCCACCGCAAGTCCTTCGAGCTGATAAAACTGCGCTTCGTGCGTCGCATCGGTCGACTCGTTACGGAAGACTTTACCCGGCGCAATGATGCGCGTCGGCGCGCCGTACTTTTCGAGCCAGCGGATCTGTACCGGCGAGGTGTGCGTCCGCAAGAGCTTTCTCCCTTCGTCCTCCTTCCCCTTTACCCAAAAGGTGTCCCACATATCCCTTGATGGATGATCAGCTGGGATATTGAGTGCGTCAAAATTGTAATGTTCGGTCTCAAGCTCCGGACCATACGCGATGCCAAATCCCATACGGCCGAAGATGTCCGCCATATCGCGTATAGCAATCGTGATGGGGTGAAGGCGGCCCGGCTGATTCATTCTGAAAATATAACAGATTATGGTACAGTTACGCCATGATGAGCCCGGAAGTGCTAGCATACCCTTTTCTCTTCATCGCGATTTTCTTCGAGTCGTTCATCCTCGTAACGCTCCTCTCGAAGCCCGCGCGCGAAGCGCGCGGGCGCGCGGCGGCGGATACAAGCGACGCCTCCGCACTCCCCTCGGTCGCCGTTATCGTCCCCTGCTGGAACGAGGCCGCCACAGTCGCCGCCACCTGCGAATCCCTGCTTGCGCTTAAATACCCGCGCGAGAAACTCAAGATTATCCTCGTCGACGACGGTTCCACCGACGCGACGCCGGAGGCTATGGCGCGCTTCGCAGAGCACTCGCAGGTAAGCATCATCCGCAAGGAGAACGGCGGTAAGCACACGGCGCTCAATGCCGGCATCGCGGCGACCAGGGCGGAGATCGTCGGCTGTCTGGACGCCGATTCCTTCGTCGAGCCGGACGCCCTGCGCGAGATGGTCCCCTGTTTCGCAAATGCCCGCGTCGGCGCCGTTACCGCCGCGATGTCGGTACATCGTCCGAAAAACGTTCTCGAACACATGCAGAACGCCGAGTACATCTTCGGCATCACCTTCCGGCACGCGATCGCCTCGGTCAACGGCCTTTATGTAACGCCCGGGCCGTTTTCCTTCTATCGGCGCGAGGTTATCGACACGCTTGGCGGCTTCCGGTACGGCCACCAGACCGAGGATATGGAGATGGCGCTTCGCATCCAGCAGGCGGGCTATACGATAGAGAACGCGCCTCACGCGCGCGTCTACACCAAAGCGCCGCGCTCGATTCTGGCTCTGCTGAAACAGCGCACGCGCTGGACGAGCGGCTTCCTCCGCAATATTCTCGGCGAGTATCGCGGGCTTATCGGCGCCCGCCGCCACGGCGCGCTCGGCCTCCTGGTACTCCCTACCGCTCTCGTCGCTATCGGGAGCGGCATACTGCTCTTCTCTCTCACTCTCTTTATGCTTGTGCGGAACGCGACGGCGGCGTTCGAGACGTACGCGGGCGTTCCTCTCTCCTATACGCTCTCCCTCCGTGAGGGTGCCGGTTGGTCGCATTTCCCGGCAAGCTTCTATCTGATTCTCGGCATCGCCGTTTTGTTCGTATCGCTCTCTTTGATCACGGTAGGCAAGCGCATCTCCAGAACGCCGGGGAACCTCGCGCTCGGACTTATTTCCTACACATTCCTGTACGGTCTTATCGTGCCGCTCTGGCTCCTGCGCGCCACGACCGACGTCTCGCTCGGCAAGCGTCGCAATTGGCGAGAATGATGCGCAGTATATGTCTCTTGCCGCCAGAAATGCGCTCATAGCCCTCGGTATCACGATCGCGCTCGTGGGTACGGTCGCTCTTACCGTCAAGTATCTGAACCGTTCGCTTATCGCCGAGCTCGGAGCGATAGAAGACCAGCTCTCGATCGATATGCTCTCTCTCGAGACGCAGTTTTCTCTGCTTGAAGCGGCGCCCTGCGACAGCGTCGCCTCCTCCGCCACGCTCACGAGCGAGCTTGAAAACATGGGGAGCCGCCTCTCCTACGCCGAAGAACAGCTCGGGAGCGACAACCCGCAGGTCATACGCCTGAAAGATACGTACTCCCTGCTCGAGATCCGCGATTATCTCATCACCGCGCGCCTCGCCGACGCCTGCGGCACGAAGCCTCCCGTGACGGTTCTCTACTTCTACAGCAACGCCGGCGACTGCGCCGACTGCGACAAGGCGGGGTACGCGCTCTCGTATCTGCGCGACACCTATCCGGCACTGCGCGTCTACTCGTTTGATTACAATCTCGACCTCGGCGCTTTGAAGACCCTCATTGCCGTAAACGATGTGCGGGATTCCCTGCCGGCGTTCGTTATCAACGGCAAACGCGTCTACGGCTTCTCTTCCCTCTCCGATTTCGAGAAGCAGTTCCCCAAGGGAGCGCTCTCGACCTCGACTCCTAAACTTTGAGCCGCCTGTCAGATTCGAACTGACGACATCCACTTTACAAAAGTGGCGCTCTACCAACT
>CAYHFY010000034.1:0-6053 GCA_964356085.1 uncultured Candidatus Saccharibacteria bacterium | reverse complement strand
ATTATCGCCGAGGCCGGGTACCTGCTCGAACACGGGTTCGAATAAAATGCTCTCATGGAGCGATTTAGAGCGGGACGTACGTCTCGCTCTGTTCTTTATAAAAAAAGTAAAGAGGTCAGACCTCTTTACTAACGACCCGTGTGCCAGGGCGATTCTTTTCGACATCGGTATTTTGACTCCCTCCTCCATTTCAGGCATAATAGAAAATATGAAGGAATGGCACGGGGATGACATCGAGCCGGAGGATATTCGGCTCGAACCAGAAAATAACGAGCCGCCGAGAGGCGGCGATTGCGAGATGAAGGTCGCGAAGCTGAAGACTGAACTCGACAAGGCGATGGTCGAAAAACAGGAATATATGGACGGCTGGCAGAGGGCGAAGGCGGATTACGTGAACCTTTTGCGCCGGAACGAAGAAGCCGCTAAAGCGGCAGAGTCGTCCGGAAAAATAAAAGCGGTTGAGACTTTACTCCCCGCGTTTGATGCGCTCGAGCGATCAAAGGAACACAGCGATCTGCCCGAAGGATTCATAGCGATAGCGAAACAGCTTGAGAGCGCGTTCGCCTCGCTCGGGCTCGAGCCGCTCGGCGCGGCGGGAGAACGCTTCGATCCCGCGCTCCACGAAGCGCTCGGCCAAGATCTGGCTGGCTCGGCGGAGCTTGATGATACTATTACGGTTGTACTCGAGAAGGGTTGGCGCGTGAACGGCTCCGTTATCCGTCCGGCGAAGGTGCGGGTTGCGCGCTTCGGCTAGTTTTTTGTAGAATAGAATTACACATAAATTAATCATTCGTATGGCAAAGATTCTCGGTATCGACTTGGGCACCACAAACTCCGCGATGGCTATCGTCGAGGGCGGCGAGCCGCGCGTTCTCGAGAACGCCGAGGGCGCTCGCACGACCCCTTCTATCGTCGCGGTCGGTAAGACCGGCGAGCGCATCGTCGGCACGCTCGCCAAACGCCAGTCAGTGACGAATCCGCTCAATACCATCTTCCAGATCAAGCGTTTTATCGGGCACTCCTTCGACGAGCCGGAGGTGCAGAAGGATAAAGCGGCGGTTCCCTTCGAGATGCGTAAGACCGAGAGCGGCAGTATCGAGGTCAAGATGGACCCTTCGAGTGCTCCAGGGCAAGCGGCGAAATGGTACCGTCCGGAGGAGATTTCGGCGATGATACTAGGGAAGCTGAAGGCCGACGCCGAGGCGAAACTGGGCGAGAAGATCACCCAGGCGGTGATTACCGTCCCCGCTTACTTCAACGACGACCAGCGAAGCGCGACCAAGGCGGCGGGGCAGATCGCCGGCCTTGAGGTACTGCGCATCATCAACGAGCCGACGGCCGCCGCGCTCGCGTACGGATTTAATAAGAAAAAAGATGAGAAGATTGCGGTCTTTGACTTCGGCGGGGGGACGTTCGATATCTCGGTCTTGGAGGTGGGCGGCGACGTGATCGAGGTGAAGTCGACCGACGGCGACGCGCACCTGGGCGGCAAGGACATCGACCAGAAGATTATCAATTGGCTCGCGGACGAATTTAAGAGGGAGAGCGGCATCGACGTGCGCGGCGACGCGCTCGCGCGCCAGCGTCTCGACGAGGCCGCCGAGAAGGCGAAGATAGAGCTTTCGAGCGCGATGGAGACCGAGATTAACATCCCCTTTCTCACCTCGGATGCCTCGGGCCCTCGCCACCTGCTTATCAAGATGACCCGCGCCAAACTTGAAGAGCTTTCGGGCGAGTTTATCGAGCGCGCGATGGCTATCACCAAGCGCGCGATGGAGGCCTCGCCATTTAAGCTAGAGGAGATACATGAGGTGATCCTCGTGGGCGGCCAGACGCGCATGCCCGCTATCCAGACTGCCGTCGAGAAGTTCTTCAATAAGAAGCCGAATATGAGCGTCAATCCGGATGAGGTGGTCGCTATCGGGGCCGCCATCCAAGCGGGTATCCTCCAGGGCGACGTGAAGGATATCCTGCTCGTCGACGTGATACCGCTCTCGCTCTCGATCGAGACGATGGGCGGCGTCGCGACCAAGCTCGTCGAACGCAATACGGCGATCCCGACCTCCCGCTCGCAGACTTTTTCCACAGCAGCAGATAACCAGTCGAGCGTGGAGATCCATATCACCCAGGGCGAGCGCGCGATGAGTGCCGACAACAAATCCTTGGGCAAGTTTATGCTCGACGGGATCCCGCCGGCCCCGCGCGGTATGCCGCAAGTCGAGGTAACCTTCGACGTCGACGCCTCGGGCATTTTGACCGTCAAAGCAAAAGAGAAGACCACCGGGAAAGAGCAGAGCATCCGCATCGAGGGTTCCACTGGCCTCTCCAAAGATGACATTGCGAAGATGCAAGCGGATGCCGAGGCGCACGCGGAGGACGACAAGAAGCGGCAGGAGCTCGTCGAAGCGCGCAATATCGCCGACCAGGCGGTGTATGCGGCCGAGAAGGCGATTAAAGAGAACGGTGAGAAAGCAGGGGCGGAGGTGGTAAAGGAGGTGCAGGACAAGATTGATGCCTTGAAGACCGCCCGCGAGAGCGAGGACGTGGGCACAATCAAGTCTGCGACCGAAGCGTTATCAACGACTCTTTCAAAAATTGGGGAAGCGATGATGAAATCCCAAACCCCGCCTCCCGCAGGCGAAGCCGGAGGTCCCGACTCTGGTGGAGGGGCTCCGGCTACCGACGCCGAATTCAAAGAGAAGTCATAGTTCAGTTATATCGAAGTCAGACTTCGATAGGTTGACTGATACAGGATAGATGATTAAGGTGCGGGCAGGAGCTGTTTCCGCAAAACTGCAGAGGGGGTCGTATGTACGAAGTGAGAGGGTACTGCGCGGGGATTCTCGTTTTTGCCGAAAATGTACCGAGCAAGGAACTGAAGGACTTCCTGAAAGATCAAAAAGAGTTGCTCGAGAGCGGGAAGCTTACAATCCGGTTTGGCACGGATATCACGCAGACCGCGACCGAGCTCTGTGTCGACGTATACGACAAAGAGACGGGCGCATGGCGGAACGACCTTTCGCATGCCTTCAAGAAGTGATGGTGATCCGTACTCACAACTAGGGAGAAAGCCATCCGAGTAGCAAGGGCTACCCTTGCTATCAACGGCGCAGGGATGCAACACCCCTGCGCCGTTTTGTTTTTCCTATCGCATGTTCGTTAACTCATACGACCGTGGGAGATAACGAACATCGCAGTTGGGAGATTGGTTGCCCCGCTTGCATTTTCATAAATAATGTGCATAATAATCTTTATGCGGAATGGTTCCGCGATGGGAGCAGAAATGAGCGTCTTGAAAAGGATCAGTCTTTACTTTGGGCGTAGCAAATGGCATGTCGCGGCCTGTTTCGGAATTATCATGGCCAGTTTGTTTTTGGTCGCTCTGGTGACCGTCAAAATCATCGATATGTCGGTGACATCCATCATTAACGGTGGTACGGTCGACCAAGACAAGAGGCTTGTCGCATCATTAGCAGTCTGCGAACTAGACAAGGCCAAATGCCTTGGCGCGCTCGCGAGACTCAAGAACGGAGATATTGTGCTGGTTTGTAACTACGGCGACTACTCCTATGTGGTCAAGCAAAGCAGATCGCTCAATCTCACGATACTGGTTTTGCCGACCGACGCCGAGTGGCGGTATCTCGCAGTAAGTTACGCCGAGCAGTTCGTTGTGCGGAAGCCATCCGAGTAGCAAGGGCTACCCTTGCTATCAACGGCGCAGGGATGCAACACCCCTGCGCCGTTTTGTTTTGCATACCGAAAAAAGTGCGTGTATACTACCGAATATGAATACAGTTACCATTCCAAAGAAGCTCGCGGCGGGTGGAGACCTTGTCGTCGTCTCACGTGCCGAATATGAATCGCTCAAAGCGAGAGTTATTCCTGAATACACACCGACGGCCACCGAACGGCGCATGATAGCGCGTGCACGCACACGGATGCAGAAGAATCGCGCCGCGGGGAAACTGCTGACGCTCGATGAACTTAAGCGGAAATTGGCATCTCGAAATTGATCCTAGCGTATACAAGACGCTAGCTCGAATATCAAAGAAGGATTCGGTGCGTATTAGTGCCATGATTGAACAATTTGAAGCGGACCCTTACGCTGGCGATACTCACAAGCTTGGTGGTGAGGACATCGTTTGGCGCCGCAGGATTGGTTCATATCGAATCTTTTGCGAAGTGCATACAGATGTGCATCGTATCTCCGTATTTAAACTCAAGCGTCGTGGATCAAAAACATACTGACTTTTGCATACGAAAAACAAGAGGCGTATAATACTGATAATTATGGCAAAGGATTATTACAAGGTGTTGGGCGTCGACAAAAAAGCAACGAAAGAAGATATCAAGAGCGCCTTTCGCAAGCTCGCGCACAAGCACCACCCAGACAAGGGCGGCGCCGACGATACATTCAAGGAGATCACCGAGGCGTACTCGGTGCTTTCAGACGACAGGAAACGCCGCGAATATGATGCGTATGGCCAGGCGTTCGCCGGTTCGACAGGCCCACGGCAGGCTGGCGGTATGGGGGGGAATCCGTTCGGCGGATTCGACTTCTCTCAATTCTCCCACAGGGACTTCTCCGGCGCAGCAGGGTTCGGCCAGGGCGGGGTGGAGTTCGACTTCGGTGACATATTCGGCGATATCTTCGGCGGGCGCGGTCAACAGACGCGCACGCCGAGGGGCCGCGACATCTCTATTGATCTCGAGATTCCGTTTAAGGACGCGGCGTTCGGCACGACCCGCACCGTGCTTATCGCAAAAGTCTCCACCTGCTCGCTCTGTCGCGGCTCTGGCGCCAAACCAGGCACCGAGCTCGAGACCTGTACGACCTGCAACGGAAGTGGCAAGGTGCACGAAACGCGCAATTCCATTCTCGGACAGTTTACCAGTACGCGCGTCTGCACCATCTGCGGAGGGAGCGGTAAGACGCCGAAGGAGAAGTGTCCGGAATGCAAGGGTCACGGCGTCCACCGGAAGCAGGAAGAGATAAAAGTGAACATCCCCGCCGGCATCGACAACGGCGAGATGATCCGAATGCCTCAACAGGGTGAGGCAATCAAGGGAGGCATCGCGGGCGACCTTTATGTGAAGATACATGTGAAGCCGCATCCGGTCTTCCGCCGCGACGGAGTGAATCTGATTATGGCCCTGCCGGTGAAGCTCACCGATGCGCTCCTCGGCACCACGGTTTCCATAGAGAGCCTAGAAGGGAAACTGCTCGAGGTGAAGGTCCCGCCGATGAAGCGCGCGGAGGAGCTCCTGCGCGTGGCAGGGAAGGGTATCCCCGCCGAGGGTAGTCGTGGCGACCTGATCATCCGCCTCGAAGTCGCCTTGCCCCATAAGCTCTCCGGCAAGGCCCGCAAGACTGTTGAGGAGTTGAAAACAGAAGGGCTCTAGGTTGTATAGTAAGGGCATGTCCGCCACTGAAGGGATAGCACAGGTGAACGTGCTCGCGACAAGCTACGCATTCACGATTTGGAATACCGCGAGCGATTTCCTTATTATCCTTATCCTGCTCGGTGCCTTCTTCCTCTTCGCCTGGTACGTCGGGCGCGGCCCTCTGGTCGCCGTCCTGCTCGCGTTCTACTGCGCTTACGCACTCTACGTCGCCTTCCCGTACGCCTCGCTCCTGCCCACCGCCCCTGCGCTAACGGCGCTCCTCGCCCAGGCCGGTCTCTATTTCGGCCTCTCGTTCGTTTTCTATATCATCCTGCGCCGCGTAGTCGTCTCCGACTTTCTGTACATCGGCATATTCGGGCTCATCGCCCTGTCTTTCCTCGGCGCGGCCTTCCTTATCGCACTCGCGTACCATGTGTTTCCGGTAGCGGATGTGTACCGCTTCACTCCGGCCATCGACCTGCTCTTCGCGGCAAAGGCATACTTCTTCTGGTGGTTCGCCGCCCCTGCGGTCGGGCTCTTCTTCCTGGCGCGCTAGTTACTTGGCGGGGGGGGACCCCAAAATGTTTGGGGTGTGGGCCCCCCCGGCGGGGGGTTTTTTTAAAGGGAACGCGGGGGGGGTGGGGAGGAAGTTTATAGAGGGGGTGGGG
>CAYHFY010000033.1:0-6258 GCA_964356085.1 uncultured Candidatus Saccharibacteria bacterium | reverse complement strand
CTCCCGAAGACGAATTAGGAGAAATTTCTAAACTTATTACAAAAAATTTATGAACCTCTGTCGGGAACGGGAATTAACGCTGTTAATGGGGACAGCCACCATTGTTTTATTCGTGACGGATTACCAATAGATTTGTCAGATGATTACTTGGAGTGGATCAACTAGAATCGACTTTGCGATCGGTAGGGCGACCGAAAAGCAGATGAATATTAGAACACACAAAGAGCAAAAGAATGGTGGCTGTCCCTATTATCTTTTGGACGAGCTAGAGAAAGAAGGGAAGCTAACCCAGCACGGTGAAATTGGGCAAGGCGTGTTCTATACCTCAAGGGGTCTGATACAATTTATCTACGACATGAATTCATGAAGAAAGATACCTCCTATCACGACTTCATTGTCTATGACTTCATGGCTCGACTTCCTGAAATTTCTTCTCGACCTATGATGAGTGGCTGGTGCATCTACTCGAGAGAAGTCCCGTTTGCCGCGGTTATCGGTAATCAACTGTATGTGAAAGCAAAAGGGAATCTCGCCGAGAAATTCTCTTCTCTCGGGTGGACGAAATTTTCGTACAAGAAAACAAGCGGCAAGACGGTGCACATGAATTATTGGAAAGTTCCAGACGAATTACTAGACGATCAAGATTCGTTCAATGAAATTGTAGAAGAGGTACTGAAATAATATCGGCTACCCCGCGATTTGCTGTAGACTTTTCTTTTTCTAGAGTTGTGCTATATTAATCGTAGCACACCATGTAACCTGTACCTACGAATTGAAAGGAGAAGTGGAATGCCCATCGTCCTGATTCAATACAAGAATGGTCGTGGTCTTAACAAAATCGCGGAAAAGCTGGCCAAGGAACTTCCGGCGCTTATCGCCCCGAGATTGTCGGTGCCTCCGGATGGCCTACTGACTTCCGATGACATCGAAGTCTGGTGCACCGAAGGCAGTCCTGCCGACGTGAACACCAAGGATCTCGAAATCATCGTCTGGGCCCACGACTACCCGGAACGGAAGGCGAACCTCGAAGAAAGCAAGGACGTCATCGTCAACGGCGTCCGCGCGTTTCTCGCCGACTACGACCGCAATGTAACCGGGTTCGTCTGGATCCTTCTTCAACCAACCGCATTCGGGCGCCTGTAGGGCCGCGCCAACCGCTATCTTGCGGGAGAAAGCCAAAGCGCTGCCTCCTTAGCAACGTAGCGGTTTTCTCATTCCCTATTATCCTTTAGTACAAATCATGAACCAATAAATACTGTTTCGTTAGGATTTTGACATACTAGCCCGTCGGAGTATATTCAAGTTGGAAGTATCCGTCTCGCCACAGCGCGGGGCATAACCCAAGAGAGAAAGGAAGTGAAATGGAAGGTTCTAATGGCAACGCCAAGATTGTACCTATCCCAATCCGTGATCGGACGATTGATACCATCCGCAATTGGCACGAATTCCTCATGCTTTGGAATCAGGCGAAGACGCTCGAGCAGATGCTCGGCCTGCTTCACACGGGGTACAGCGTGCCGCTCGAGCCGCGCGACTGCAACGAACCGTGGTACAGCGAAGTCGATCGTTTGGAGTTCTATTTCTTTGCCGCCGCCGACGGTTGGGCAGACAAGCGTCAGTTCCGCAACTCGATCGACGAAGGGATGTATCGCTTGGTGGACGGCGTTCAGAAGTCACAAAGCGAGATCCAGCTGATTCTGGCACAGAAAGCATTTGATATCCTCTGCCAGAACTTCTTCAAGAAAGGGTCGTCTGCTCTGGGCATGTATGCTCTTGCAGACTTGCACGACTACACGGGGAGGTTTTCTTCCGCTATCTTGAAATTCTTCAGGGCGGAGAAGGAACAGGGCGACGATAACGTCGGTATTCGTAACCTTCATAACCGAATCGGCGGGTTTCGCTCCTCCAACGAAAAGTCTGCAGTAGCTTTCCTTTTGAACCTGGCGGAATGCGTTTGGACGCATGCAGAAAGCCAAGATAAACCTCATTATCTTGCGTGGCTTGAAACGATGAGGCCCTGGACGATCGAGTTGCTATCATTTCTTGGCAAGCTCGATGTGCTCGAGAAGCGATTGCTGTCGTTGGACGAGTCGTCTCTGGCTAAGCTCGAGGAGATCGCATTACGCAGTAAGCTTTTGTGGCATTATCATCCCGTTGCGAAGGATCGACCCGTCGCCACACTCGATGAGGCTTGCCTTGCCGGATCAAAAGAGGCGCGGCTACTTAAAGAGCGCGATTTGATACAAGCCGAGCAAAAACGGCTCGAAGCGATTTGCTGCAGTGCCGGCTGACCTTTTGGTCGGGAAGGGACCCTCACGGGCCCCTTTTTTTATTGAACACAACAACCCGCCTTGTGGCGGGTTGTTGTGTTTGTGTAAGTCAGACTTACACAGAGAGGGGAGCGGTTAGCTCAAGTGCGCCGAGACGAGCTTGGTCATCTCGAACATCGTGACCTCGGCCTTGCCGAATATCGGCTTCAGCTTATCGTCTGCGAGGATGTTGCGCTTGTTCTTCGGGTTCTGGAGATCGTGCTTCTTGATGTATTCCCAAAGCTTCTTGACTACCTCGGTGCGGGGCAGGGGGTTTTTGCCGACGATCTCCGCCAGTTCTGCGGAAGGGGTCAGCGGTTTCGCGAAAGCTGAATTGATTGCCATAATGATGTGATGTTTGTATTAAGTCTTTTCGACTCTCCCAGTATATAGCATATCGGGCGGGTCTTCTGCTAGAATGCACCTACCATGCATGAGGGTATCACAGTCGTCCTCAAGGCGGAGCAGATAGGCTCCGTTTTCGGTTTTCCTATCACCAATTCGCTCGTCATGGCGTGGATAGTGATGGCGCTCCTTATCGGCTCCGCCTATATCTTCGGCCGTTCGCTACAGACAGTCCCCGGCCGGCTCCAGGCCGGCGTCGAGTGGGCCTTTGAGGGTGCGATCGCCTATATGGCCGAGGTGCTCGGGAGCGATCTGCTCGCGCGGCGCTTCTTCCCGCTTATCGCCTCTATCTTCATCTTCGTTGCGGCCATAAACGAGCTCGAGTTCTTTCCGGGTGTCGGCTCGCTCGGTCTCTGGCATGGCTCCGAGCTCCTGCCGCTCCTGCGCGCGCCGACCACCGACCTTAACTTCACCCTCGCGCTCGCAATGATCGCCTTCTTCACTATCGAGATAACGGGCATCGCTCTACTTGGTTTTTTCAAATACGCGAAGAAGTATGTTAATCTGAAGTCGCCGATCGGATTCGTCGTCGGGCTTATCGAGCTCGTCAGCAATCTTGGTCGGCTTGTCTCGTTCTCCTTCCGTCTTTTCGGGAACATCTTCGCGGGGGAAGTGATGGTGCTGGTCGCTATCTTCTTCCTGCCGTATGTGCTTCCGGCGCCTTTGATGGGGTTCGAGATGTTCATCGGCCTCGTGCAGGCGCTCGTCTTCGCGATGCTGACGCTGTTCTTCATTAAATTAGCGATTACGGAGGAGGCACATTAGCAATACCTACTACAAACCATATGGATATCGAATCAGCACGCATGATAGGAATGGCGCTCGCGGCCGGCCTCGGGGTCATCGGTCCGGGCATCGGCATCGGGCTTATCGGCGGAGGCGCGATGAACGCGATCGGGAGAAATCCGGAGGCCTCCGGCAAGATAGTGTCGAATATGATTCTCGCGATCGTCTTCACCGAGGCGCTGGGCATCCTCGCGCTTGTGGTCGCCTTCATCATCAAATTTGTGTAATCACAAATGTGATCAAGCATGCAAGAGCTTTTTTCCGCATTCGGCATCGACTGGCGACTGCTCGCTGCACAGGCGGTGAACTTCGGCATCGTGCTTGTCGCGCTCTGGTATTTCCTCTATAAGCCGGTGCTCGCGACGCTCGAGAAGCGGCGCGAGCTCGTGGCGAAGGGTGTCGAGGATGCTCGGCGCGCGGCGCATATGCTCGAGAACGCGGACGGCGAGGCGCTCTCGCGCGTCGCGGCGGCGGGCAAGGAGGCGGAGCAGATTGTCGCGGCGGCGCGCGAGTCTGCGGGCGCGGAGAAGGCGCGGCTCCTGAAGGAGGCCGAGGCGCGCGCCGCCGCCATCAAGGACGACGCGGATGCGAGAGCGAGCGAGACGGCGGCGCGCGCGCTCCGCGAGAGCGAACGGGAAATAGCGCGGCTCGCGACGCTCGCCGCCGAGAAGATACTGCAAGAACGCCATGATTGACGACTACACGCGCCTCCTCGAGGCCACGGCGGAGATAGAGGACAAGGCGGCCTCCGACGCGGCCGTTACGAAGCTCATCATGCACCTGAAGAGCGCAGGGCGCGTGAAGATGCTCCCCCAGATCGCGCGGGAACTACGCAAGGTCGCGGCGCGCCGCCACGCGCTCCGGCCCCTCGTCGAAGTCGCCAGCCGGAAAGAGGAGGAGGCGGCGCGCCCCGCCCCCCCCGCGGGGGGAATCCTAGCGCGGCCAGGGCGCGGGGACAAGGGGCGTGTGTGCGGCAGGGGGGCGCGCCCCGGGGGGGGGAGCACCTGGGCCGCCTTAATCGGTGGGGGGGCGGCCCCCGCCGCCGCCTCCTCGGAGGGAATCGTCGCGCGGCATGCGAGCGTGAACTCGTCGCTTGTCTGCGGCTGGCGCGCGCGACAGGGTGGCAGGCTCGTCGACCGCTCGGCGAAGCGCGCGCTCCTCGCCATTTACCAACAGGTTACTAGAGCCTAATGTCTAGCGCCTAACACGCTAGTTTTACTATGCAAAGCATCATCGAAAGAATCGAGAGAGAGATCGCCGCGTGGGCTCCGGAGAGCGGCGCGGAGGAGACAGGTCTTGTCCGCGCCGCAGGCGACGGCATCGCGGAGATCGACGGACTCTCAAACGCGGTACTCTCCGAGATGGTGCTCTTTGATCCGACCTTCGATCGCACGCTCGCCGAAGCGCTCAAAGACCCTCGTCCGCTCTACGGCCTGGTGCTGAACCTCGAAGAGGACGGCGTGCGCGCGGTCATCCTCGGCGATGCGTCGAAGATCTATGAAGGCATGCTTGTGCGCCGCACCGGCCGCCGGCTCTCCATCCCCGTCGGAGAAACGCTTGTCGGCCGCGTCGTCGACCCGCTCGGCGCGCCGGTCGACGGCAAGGGGCCGACCGGCGCGACTGAACTGCGGCACATCGAGCGCGAGGCCTACGGCGTCATCGATCGAGCGTCAGTGAATGTGCCTTTACATACAGGGATAAAAGCGATTGACGCGATGATCCCTATTGGCCGCGGCCAGCGCGAGCTGATCATCGGCGATCGCGGCACCGGCAAGACGAGCATCGCTATCGACACGATTATTAATCAGAAGAGCGAGCCAGCCGCGACGCGCCCGATCTGCATCTACGTCGCTATCGGTCAGAAGGAGTCGAAGACGGCGAAGCTCGTGGCCGAGCTCGAGAGCCGCGGCGCGATGGAGTACACGATCATCGTAACGGCTCCCGCTTCCGCGCCCGCCGCGCTTCAGTTCCTCGCGCCGTTTGCCGGCGCTACTATCGGCGAATACTTTATGGAGCAGGGAAGAGACGCGCTCGTGGTGTACGACGATTTGAGCAAGCAGGCAGTCGCGTATCGCCAGATGTCCCTGCTCCTCCGGCGCCCGCCGGGCCGCGAGGCGTATCCGGGCGACATCTTCTACCTCCATTCGCGCCTCCTCGAACGCGCCGCGAAGCTCTCAAAGGAGAAGGGCGGGGGTTCCCTGACCGCGCTCCCTATCATCGAGACGCAGGAGGGCGACGTCTCGGCCTACATCCCGACGAACGTCATCTCGATTACCGACGGCCAGATCTACCTGGAGGCGAACCTCTTCAACAAGGGCCAGCGTCCGGCTATCAACGTCGGCATCTCGGTCTCGCGCGTGGGGAGCTCGGCGCAGACAAAGGCGATGAAAAAAGTCTCGGGCAAGATTAAGCTCGAGCTCGCGCAGTTCCGCGAGCTCGAGGCATTTATGCAGTTCTCCTCCGACCTCGATGCGGAGACCAAGAAGCGCATCGACGCCGGGCGGCGCATGACGAGCATCTTGAACCAGGGACGCGGCGCGCCGCTCCCCTTTGAGGTGGAGGCGGCAGTAATCTTCGCCGCGACAAACGGCTATCTCGACTCCTTCTCGCCGGAGGAGGTCGGTGAAGTCGAGGCGAGACTCCGCGACTTCCTCGCGCGCGAGGCGGGCGGCGTACTCGTCGCCATCAGAGAGTCGAGAGAGATCCGCGAAGAGTCGGAGAAGACGCTCCGCGCGAAGCTCGATGCCTTTGTCGCACG
>CAYHFY010000032.1:0-6333 GCA_964356085.1 uncultured Candidatus Saccharibacteria bacterium | reverse complement strand
TCCGTTCGCTGAAGCCCGCCGTGGGCGACCCGTACACCGTCACGCTCGACGAAGCACTTTCTCTCTTGGCAGTCCAGAAACAGCCGCCCAAGGGCGTCGAGATAGTGCGGGAGATAGGCAAGCACCCAAAAACCGGTAAAACTATGACACTCTATAAATCGAAGCAGGGACTTTTCTTGAAAAAAGGCCTTCGCCGCATCTACCTCCCCGATGCCGTCGATGCCTCCTCTCTCACCCCCGTCGAAGCAGCGGGGTATCTGAAATAAAAGATACAGCCCGCAGAGGAGCTGTATCGAATGCGAGCTTGGTATAAGGGAGTCGACATAAACCCTTATCCAGAAATTGCCGGTCAAGGCGGGGTATCGTGAATGTGCTTCGTGAGGGCGGGAATGAGTCCGTCAACGAGTTTCTGGACATTTTCCTTCGCCCTTTTGCCTCTTGCTTTGAATCTGCCCTGCACGACGACATCCGTATCTTCCAGAGACCCCTCGTAGTCCTCGAGACATTCGAGACCCAAACCGAGCACTGTCCCGCGGAATTGCGCCAGAGCTTTTTCGTACTTCACATATTGCAGACAGTAAAGGAGCTCTTGTTTCATCCATTCCGCCTTCAACCGGATCGAACTTAAGGTGGCGACACCGAGCCTATCAATTTCCTCGGAAATCAAAGACCAGACGGCTCGACGATACTGAAGCCCATCGATAACCAGGAGATAAAGCGGCGCTTCGCTCGTGCTCCTGACCATTTCTCTCGCGGGGTCAAACGGTCGCTCTTCCGCCATATCATCAAGAATTTTATGGAAATAACGTAGCGGGTAATCATCTACCTCGCTAGCAAACCATTTTCTAACATCTTGAAGCGCCACTAACGCATTGATCGGGTATACCACATCAGACGGAATTTGCCTTTCCATGATTGACATAACGTCTTCCTTTCATTCAGATTGGAAATATCGAGCTACCATCGCAACTCTACTCTTCAAAAAATATAACGCAAATTGTACAAAAAGGCCGGCGCGCCGTTACATCGGCGCGCCGGGAAGGAATCAAGCAAGTTTCTTCTTATGGATTTATACTCAACCGCCGCAAGCCGCGCGGACTGGATTTCTTTCTCTCTTCTTGGGCGATAGCCAGCCGCAAGCTCGCTTGCCGGATACGGAACATGTTGTCGTGCTTTTCGAGCTCGGCCCAGTGCCACGCCACGACCCTCTTATTACAAGATTCGTACCGCAACGCCCAGCGGAAAAAACACGAAAGCCTTCCCTGTTTAGGAAGCGCGCCGACTACACTAACTACCAAGAGCCCAAAGAGCAATCTCATCACATTTCTCCCTTTAAACCGAACGGAAATATTGTAGCAGGTCTGAAGCAAAAATAAATCGGCGGGTGTATAGTAATCTCCTATGACAAGCGTCAAGGAGATTGTCGGGGAAATGTCGGGGGCGGTGAGCGAGGATATCGCGTTCGTGGAGAAGGCATACGAGTATTCGAAGAAGGCGCACGAGGGCCAGACCCGCTATTCGGGCGAGCCATATTTCATCCATGCGGCCGCCACCGCGAAGATACTCGCCGAGTACGGCATGGACGCGACGACTATCGCGGCAGGGCTTCTGCACGACGCGATCGAGGACGCGCGCGTCTCGCGCGCGGAGATCGAGCGGGAGTTCGGGAAGGAGCTCCTCTTCATCGTCGACGGCGTGACGAAGCTCGGCACGCACAAATATCGCGGAGCCGAGCGTCATGCAGAATCGCTCCGTCGGCTCCTCGTGGCGACCGCGAGCGACATCCGCGTGCTCATCGTGAAGCTCGCCGACCGCTTCCATAACATGCAGACGCTCGAGCATGTGCCGGAACACAAGCGGAAGCGCATCGCGCTTGAGACCCTGGAGATCTACGCTCCAATCGCCGACCGTCTCGGGATGGGTAAGATGAAACGCGATCTTGAAGATCTCGCATTCCCTTACGTCGACCCTGATGCGGCGCGACACACCGCCGAGATGCGCAAGCTGAAAACGCAAGAGACCGAGGACGGACTCGTAAAAGTGCAGAAGGAGCTGAAGCGCGAGCTCGCAAAGAAGGGTCTGACGAATTTCCGTTCCGATATCCGGATGAAGGGCCTCTGGAGCCTCCATCAGAAGCTGAAGAGGAAGAAGGACGATATCAACCTTATCCGCGACATCGCGGCCCTGCGGCTTATCGTCTCGACCATCGAGGATTGCTACGCGACGCTCGGCGCGGTGCATGCGCTTTATAAACCGCTCCCGGGAGAATTTAAGGATTACATCGCCTTCCCAAAGCCAAACGGCTATCAGTCTCTCCATACGACGGTCGTGACGCCGGAGGCTGGCATTGTCGAGATACAGATACGCACCGAGGAGATGCATCGCCGCGCGATGTTCGGCATCGCGTCGCACATGTCCTACAAACAGCTGGGCAAGGACGTGGAAAGGCTCGAGAAGAGCGTCCAGAAAAACCGATTTTCATCGCTCTCCTTCTCGTGGGTCCGTTCCCTGATACCCTCGCTGATGAACATCGCTAAAAAGAAAGATGAGGCGCCGAGCGTCGCAAAGGTCCCGCGCTGGCTCGCCGAGCTTGCCGACGCGCATACAGAGGTCGCCGGCTCCGAGGAGTTCGTCGAGGGGCTTAAGGAGGATTTCTTCTCGCATCGGGTATTCGTCTTCACCCCGAAGGGCGACGTGATCGACCTGCCCGCGGCCTCGACGCCGATCGATTTCGCCTACGCGATACACAGCGATCTGGGGGACCATCTCCAGGGCGCAAAGGTCAACGGCAAGCTCGTCTCCTTCGATACCGCGCTCGGCAACGGCGAGATGGTCGAGATCATTCGGCGCGACTCCGCTCACCCCTCGCCGAAATGGCTTGAGTCCGCCCGCACCTCGCTTGCGCGGCGCCATATACGCGCGGCGCTCGGCATGACCGAACCGGCGCAAAAGCCGCGGCGCCGGCACCGGCACGCGCACCGAGAGAAGTAGGGCCGCAGGGAGCGCGAGACTCTATTACACCGTAAACCCGCTGACCGAATAAAGCTCGTCGTCGGAGCGCTCCTCGGGCGCGGCCGGAGGGACGGGATCGGCCGAGAGCTGGGTGGTGTTGGGGAACACGGGGAGAGAGGTCTGCGGAGCGTTCTCCTGCTCTGCGGCGAGCGCGGCGACAAGGTGCTGGAGGTCGTCGGGCGAAAAGAAGTCTATGCGGAGACAGCCGCCCTCGGCGTTGGTCTCGATGATAACGCGCGTGCCCAAGGTCTCGGTCAGGGATTTTTCAATCTCCACTATCTCCTGCGATTTCCGGTTCTTCTTGTGCACGCGCTCCTGCGCGATGGAGCGCGCGATGCGCTCCGCCGCACGAACGGACAACCTCTTGAGTATTATCTCTTTAAAGAGGGTCTCGCGCTCCTCCGGACGGTCGTTCAGCGCCATGAGCGGACGGGCGTGGCCCTCGTTGATCTCCCTCCCCACGATGGCGCTCTGCATGTGTTCGGGGAGCGAGAGGAGCCGGAGCGAGTTCGAGACATACTCGCGGCTCTTGCCGATCTTCGCGGCGCATTCGGCGTGCGAGATGCCGAACTCGTCGATAAGCTTCTGGAGCGCCTTCGCGCGATCGATGGCGTTCAGGTCTTCTCTCTGGAGATTCTCGATGATAGCGAGCTCAAGCTTGGTAAGATTGCTCTCGCCCTGGCGGATGACGACCGGTATCTGCTTAAGGCCCGCGAGCTTGCTCGCGCGTAGGCGCCGCTCGCCCGCGATAAGCTCGTAGACGGTCTCGAGACCGTCGGGCTTCTCCACCTCCGAACGGCTTACTACGAGCGGTTGGAGCACACCGTACTGGCGGATGCTCTCCGCGAGCGACTTTAATCCTTCTTCGCTGAACTCCTTGCGCGGCTGGTACGGGTTCGGCACGATACGGCCGACATCGATCCAGAAGACCGAATCATACTTGGTCGGTACATACGCCGCATCATCTTTCATTGCGCGCATTTTACCATGATGAAATTATGATTGCGAAATGCTACTGTGGGCAGTGTAAGCCGGGATGGCGGAATTGGTAGACGCGATGGATTCAAGACCCATTGTCGCAAGACGTGAGAGTTCAAGTCTCTCTCCCGGCACTACTTCGCTTCGTTCAGAAACGAAGCTTCGAAGTGCACAGCACAGAAACTTATAGCTTCCCCACTAGTTCAAGACCTGGTTCGAGCGTATCGTCGCCTGGCTCCCAGGAGGCGGGACAGACCTTGCCCTTATGCGTCTCGACATACTGCGCGGCCTGGAGCTTGCGTAACGTTTCAGCGCCCTTGCGCCCTATCGAGTTGTCGTTTATCTCCATGGAGCGGAGCGTGCCGGAAGGGTCGATGATGAACGTGCCGCGAAGCGCGAGACCCTCGTCCGGCGTCAGTTCCGGCCCGTCGTTTTCGACAAGGACGCCGAAGGCGTACGCCATCTTACCGGAAGGATCGGCGGCCATCGGGTACGCGATCTTCCTGATGGCGGGAGATGCGTCATGCCACGCCTTATGGGTGAATACGGTGTCGGTCGAGACGGAGACGACTTCCGCATTAAGTGCTTGAAACTTCGGATAGAGCGCGGCGAGCTCCTCGAGCTCCGTCGGGCAGATGAAGGTGAAGTCTGCCGGATAGAAGACGAGCACCGCCCATTTCCCGCGCAGTTTCGAAAGACTCATCGTCTTGATCTCGCCCTGGTGGTACGCCTCAAACTCGAAGTCGGGTACCGGCTCGCCGACCTTCGCCTGCGAAGTGTAGTCGCGCACAGGGTCGTGGAACTCGCCGCAATGCTCGCAATAATTGCTCTTGGTTTCTTTCATAAGTAAATAGTTAGTAGGTTGTAGTTAGTAGACTGTAGGTCTAGAGTATACCAAAATGCGTTTCTTCTACCACCTGCGCCCTACCACTTACCTCTTATGATTCCCATACTTTGTATCGCCGGACCGACCGCCTCGGGCAAGTCTGCGCGGGCGATCGAGGAGGCGCTCGCAAGAAACGGCGAAATAATCTCGGTGGATTCGCGGCAGGTCTATCGCGGGCTCGATATCGGCACCGAGAAGATATCTCCCGAGGAGATGCGCGGGGTGCCGCATCACCTTATCGACATCCGCGATGCGGATGAGCCATATTCTGCGGGCGACTTCGTCGCGGATGCGACGCGCTTTATCAGAGAGATCTCCGCACGAGAGAAACTCCCGATACTCGTCGGCGGAACGCATTTCTACTTTGACGCGCTTCTAAACGGTCTTCCCTCCGGTGTTGACGCGGACTTCGCGCTCCGCGCCGAGCTCGAGAAGCTTCCGACCGAAGAGCTTTATGCGCGCGTCCGCTTCGCGGACGCGCGCCGCGCCGCCGAACTCGACCCGAAGAATCGCCGCCGACTCATCCGCGCGCTCGAAATAATCTCCGCCCTCGGCTCCGTCCCACCCCGCGATCGTGTGAAAGTCAGACTTACACAGCCGCTGTGTAAGTCTGACTTTCACACGGAATACGGCATCGAGTGGATAACGATTGACCCACCGCGAGAAGAACTGCGGAAAAGGATTGATGTGCGGCTGAAAAATGCTTTTGAGCGCGGTCTTGTCGAGGAGGTGCGGCGCGTGCGCGAAGCGGTCGGCGACTCGCGCCTTAACGAGCTCGGGCTCGAATATCGCGTCGTCGGCGAATACTTACGAGAAGAGCGCGCAGAAGCCTCCCTGCTCCCTACCCTCTCGGCGAAACTCTGGCAGTATGCGCGCCGCCAGAAGACGTGGCTACGCAAGCTACGCGACGAAACTATCGACTAGGCAGTGCGCACGTATTAAAAACGGTGATGTCCCAGTGATCCGGGTTCGACTCGCGGACGTATGTATTTTTGCAACTGTCTGTGTACAATGGTCCGCCGCTACCGTCGCCGGTGCGTATGCCTTGTTGGCCGAAAGCTTCTATATATTTATTGAGTTTCTCCGTTGGGGACAGGTCGACCTTCCACCCATTCTCATGGCTATTTTGTCCTGACGTATGACCGAGCTCGGTACCGCCGGTTATGATGACCGCGCATCCGGTACCGCACGCGCGCGCCAGGGCTATCACGTGAGCGATTGTCGCCTCCCTCATGCCGCCTACGTTCGTACACCTGCCTTCTACGTCCTGATATCTCGTATTAGCGGGGCAAGGGGACTTGTTTACCGAGATGCCGGCATACGCAAGCCTTTGCCGTATCGTCTGTTCGTTGGAAGTGCTGTAATCGACCTTCACCGTCGCGTGCGGCGTGGCTTGGTTTAACTTGTCGTCCTTGTTGGCGCCCTTCTGATCGAGACAGGAAGGAGCGCCCCCCGAT